>CANJEF010000200.1 GCA_947472965.1 Sphingobacteriales bacterium | reverse complement strand
GCTCATTTTCCATTTTTGGTTTGATTACCATTTTTAGTGGATTTGCGCTATACTTTGTAAGCAGCAAGCGAATTAGAAAAAAGTATTGAATTCATATTTATCTCCTCTTGTTGCAAAAGATAATAAATGGGTAATGAGAAGACTCACTTGAATGCTTAATATACATTCCTCATGCTGGTTCTTCAGCGAAAAAAGCCAAAATATTTTTTTCAGTTTTTCAAGACAACATTTTCATATTAAGAAAAAACTACTTTCAAATTAGTCGATTCAATTAATAACTAAATAGCAACTTTGAAGTAAGTGTACGGTTGTTTTACCTATAAAATTTAATCTCACTTAGTTGGTATTCAAAATGATTATTATTGCAATTTCGTTTGATTTTAAGCATATGAAATTTTAATATAGCTTTCTCTTTTTGAGCCTATTTATTATTCAATATATATTTGAAAATTATACGGAAAGATCATTTGTGTGATTTATTGTGGGGTTTAGATTAGCATCATAAAACCATATAATATGAAACACACAGCTTCTGTTTTTTCTTCTTTTATCAGCATGCTCCTCTTTTCTCTGCTAATTATTTCCTGTGAAAAGGATGAAGATACTCCTGAAATAAAATCACCTACCTTAAAAGATGAAATTGCTAAGAGATCCGATCTTACCCTCTTGGATTTATCGCTTCAAAAATCTGGCCTAACATCAACGCTGGACAGCTCAGCTTCTTTCACAATATTCGCACCAACAAATGAAGCATTTGCTGCATCAAAAATTGATGCTACTTTAATTAACAGCCTTACTTCAGATCAGCTGAAAGAGATTGTACTTTATCATGCCATCGATGCAAAGTATCTGGCCTCCGAACTCCCCGGCGGACCTAATGCGAAAATAATTACTGCATCAGGCGACTCTGTTTTCGTTACGAAAAACGCATCTGGCGTATATGTCAATGGTATTAAAGTTCAGACAGCAAATATAGTGGCCAGCAATGGCGTGCTTCACACAATTTCAAAAGTGCTGATGCCTCCCGTTGGAAACCTTATTGATGCAGCACTTGCGGATACAACTTTTGAATATCTCGCTGCAGCTGTTGTTAGGGCGAGTGAGGGCGGCGTAAATGTCGCAGCAGTATTATCCAATGGAGGTATCTATACTGTTTTCGCACCAACAAACCAGGCTTTTCGTGACGCAGGATTTGCTACAGTTAATGACATCAATGCAGCGGATCCCAATGTGCTAGCATCAATATTGACTTACCATGTTTTGGCGGGAAGGATTTTTTCTTCTGACTTAACAGAAGGCGCTCAGCCCATAACACTTGAAGGGGGAGCCTTGACAGTATCTTTGGCAAATGGCGCTACAGTAAAAGGATCTGGA
Source organism: Sphingobacteriales bacterium (assembly GCA_947472965.1). The sequence goes on along the minus strand of CANJEF010000200.1, from coordinate 2,672 downwards.
AATTCTTCTGCTTCAAATATTGTTGGAACCAATATCATGGGATCAAATGGTGTGATTCACGTAATTGACAAGGTTTTGCTTAAGCAATAGTTTTTTACATATTTTGGTATGCAAAATTGAAAAATGAAATTGCATGGAATTCCATTTCAGGCCAGCTACTACATTTCGTTAGTTAACCTCAAGTGGAGTTCCAGCTTTCATTTTTAAAAGTTAGAATTATGTAGGCCACATATAAGTAGTTAAGAGAGATGCTTGTTAATTCAATTTGGCTTACTATCAAGCCATTTTGAATTTCAAGCTTTATTTTTCTACATGCAATACATGAAACAAGCGATGTATCGCTGGGGCTAGAATGATGCCTATGTTCGTGATGAACACAATACCGCTGAACAATGCGTACAAGCTACTAAACCATTTCCCTATATTGTTTTTGATTTCAATTACCGGGCCCATTCCACTTAAGATCATAGATGCATTATGAAATGCATCTATCCATTCTGCTCCTGCCGTATAGTGATACCCAACAACTCCTATCATCAGACATGAAAAAAGAATTACAAATGATATTGAAATGTTCCAAAGCATCCTTTTATAAAATACCTTATTGCTAGCAAGGGGTTGGTGCTTTTTTTCATATGCATGTCTGATAATCATGATGATGGGTGTTTATTTTTTTGAGAGTTCTATGAGCGTTTTATAAATGATATCAATGGTATCTGGCCCTACACTCATGCCTGTCAAGTATTCACTATGTGGTATTTTTTGTTTTGAATCAAAAAAACTGGGTTTAAGAATATAGCCTAGTGCATCCATTCCCAAGCCCATCACAAATTTTGGTCCATTTGCTTTCATCAGCGCTTTTGTTTGAAGGCTTAATGCAGGGACTGTTTCTCCTGGATGTGTAGCAAATTCGGCATTCCCAATGCCAAAGTAGGCAATCTCAGATTCCACTTTTTCTGAAAAGTCCCTTTTTATAACACCCGCCTTTGAAAGCATTTTGAAGCCTTGGTTTATCACCGGAAAATAAACAACCTGGCTATTGAAAGTTATTTTGTTACCAGTGATTGGTTTTGAGTTATTTAATTGGCCTATAACAAACTTCGCCAACTCACTACCATATTTGTTTGCATTTTCAAACGAAGAAGGAACATCTTCCGGTTGTACCCAACCGCCTATAGCACCTTGAAGGAACATATTCATTCCACCTTGAATAGAATCCATATAATCATAATACCCCCCTACATAATCAGCGCTCGCTAAATTTGTTTCATCATCCATGATAGTAGGGTGGCAAGCAAAGTTTGTAATGGTAGCCAGGTTTTTCCCATCTGTATCTATGAATTTCAACACACTAACTTCCCTATCCAACTCCAGGGGTTCAGAAATATTTTTTACCCAATCTTCACCATAGTCTCCACTGGCGTAACTTGCTTTGGCTTTTTTCCTGTTTTTTACAGCTTCTTCAATTGCACTGACTGCCCTTTCTACAATCAAATTCATGTGGGTTTCATTTACGCCAGTTTGACTTAGGTCCTCTCCCCAGATTCCAACAACGTCGGGGCCGGCATGGGTATGGGTAGATGACATTACAATATGGTTTACGGGAAAGCTGGGTAGCTTCTGATGTACCAAGGACCTTATTTTTTTCAATTCAGGATAAAGCAATCCAATACAATCAAAACTGAGAATAGCAAGGTCGGTGCGACCGTCTGAAACTACGACGGCTTTCACATAGAGGCTATCATGAACATCTGTGAAGGGTCTATTGGGTTTCCCTCCAGCCATGAATAACCGTAAACCGTTGGGATTGATGTTTCGTTGTGCAGTGCCAACTGAAAATTGCTGCGCGAATCCAATTTGTACAGTCAAAAACAGAAATAGCAATGGCAAAATCCTTCTTTTCATTCTCATTCTATTTACATAAATTTATAGATATTTCTTGCTTCAGCAAGCATCTTCAATTTTATAATTAATATTAATCAATAACCGTCTTTATGAAATCGACTTCAAAAAATAACAGGCGAAAGTTTCTGCAGCATACTGCAGCCATATTGGCCGGAATCTCCATCGTGCCTAGGCATGTTCTTGGAAAGGGATTTATTCCACCCAGCGACCAGCTTACCAAAGGAATCATTGGAGTTGGCGGAATGGGTATGGGACATATCCCTTATGCAGGCACCCGTGTTGTTGCAGTTTGTGATGTGGACAAAACACATCTTCAAAATGCCGTAGATAAAATTGGGGGTGGAGTAAAAGCATTTCATGACCATAGGGAATTGATTGCCTTGCCTGAAGTTGACATCGTTCATATCGCAACACCTCCACATTGGCATGGTATCATGGCAATAGAGGCTGCAAGAGCGGGTAAAGATATTTGGTGTGAGAAGCCAATGACAAAAACAATCGGCGAAGGAAAGCGTGTAGTAGAGGCTGTGAAGCAATATGGAAGAATGTTCCGACTCAATACATGGTTCAGATTTGAAGATAATTTTTATGGAATGAATACCACTGTTCGTCCAATCAAAAAATTAGTTGATTCTGGCTTGTTGGGATGGCCCCTCACAGTAACAGTAAGTAAGACAACAGGGTTTGATTGGAAGTTCTATTGGGTAGGTAAAACAAAATTGGAATCACAAGCTGTTCCTGATACCTTGGATTATGAAAGATGGCTT
>CANJEF010000199.1 GCA_947472965.1 Sphingobacteriales bacterium | reverse complement strand
AAATTTATGATAACCAAAACTTCAAAGGGTCCGTTCCTTCTAATAAAACTCAAAACATGGTGATCCACATTATTCGTAGTGAACCTAACAATGGAGATTTCACCAATGCTATTAAATACTTTGTGATTCCTTCTAAATGTAAATAGTGCCTTGTAAAAGTGATGAAGGTCAGCTTGGGTAGTCCATTGTATTTCATCCTTATCAAAGAACAACAGACGCTTAAGATTTGGAAGCTCTTGCCCACTATAAACAAGCGGTAAGCCATGCCACATTGATGAAAAGACAGCTAAAGGCAACGCCATTTCAGCATATTTTTCATATTCAGTACCATTCCAACTATTTTCATCATGGTTGCTGGTAAACCAAGCTGGGGAAGTTGAAAAAGGAAGCATTTGATTATAGTCAAATAGGATTGTTTTTAGTTCTCCAATATCACGAGCACCCGCTTGCTTGAAATGTCTGGTGGCACTCATCCATTTCCAAGTATATGCTGAGTCAAATACTTCCATGTACGCAAGATTATCCATTGGGTCAAGTTCAGCCAACCAAAAATGAGGTTTCTCAGCATCAATTTTTTTTCTTGCCTGCATCCAGAAATCCACTGGTGTCAACATCGCCATGTCGCATCTGAAACCATCGATATTAAACTGATCAATCCAATATTGCATGGATGCAATCATTGCCAACCTCATCTCCTGATTGGTATAGTCAAGATCAATCACATCATCCCAGCCATGTGCGTCATAGAAATCTCCATTTTCATTTAACTTGTAAAATAAGGGGGATTCGAATGTCCAATTGTGATCGCAACCTGTATGGTTAGCCACCCAATCAATAATTACTTTCATGCCGAAACCATGTGCCTTATCAACGAGATTTTTGAAATCCAACATCGAACCAAATTCTGGATTGATATCTATATAACTTGAACAAGCATAGTAACTTCCCAACGAGCCCTTTCTATTTTTAATACTGATTGGAGTGATTGGCATAAACCACAACACATCCACACCCATATCATGCAACCGTTCTATATGCTTGCTAAAAGCCATGAAAGTCCCTTCAGGTGTATATTGCCTGATATTGACTTCGTACACATTGGTTTTAGGAAGCCAGGAAACTTTTTCAAAAGCGTTATTCATCAGTGAAAGATATGAAATGAACCAATAAAAAATGTATGAAAAAATGAAAATAAGGGATTAACAAACTTACATTTAAACTGCAATCCATTGTATCTTTACAAAGAAGTGTAACATGAAACAATTTTCAATACCCTCTAGATATAAAAGTCCGCTGATCTCCTCGATCAAGAAAAAAAGAAGGGATCAAGATAAATTAAAAAAAGATTTTAATTCTACAATCCTTGACTTTGGACCAGTCGTAATTATATTGGCAAGACACTTTGGCTTTTGCTATGGCGTAGAAAATGCTATTGAAATTGCATTTAAAACAATAGAAGAAAATCCAGGTAAAAGAATATTTCTTTTAAGTGAAATGATTCACAATCCTTTTGTGAACAATGATCTTTTGGCAATGGGGGTAAGGTTTATTATGGATACAAAAGGCAATCAAATTATTCCTTTTAAGGAATTGAATGCAGATGATATTGTTATGATCCCTGCTTTTGGAACAACAATCGAAATAGAGAACATCCTTAAGAATATTGGCATTCAAACAGAAAAGTACAATACAACATGTCCATTTGTTGAAAAGGTTTGGAACCGAGCAGAACAAATTGCCGAAAAAGGCTATAGCATTGTTGTGCATGGAAAACCATCACACGAGGAAACAAGGGCTACCTTTTCACACAGTGAAAACCACACTCCTACCCTTGTCATCAATGACATGAGAGAGGCAGAAGTATTAGGTAAGTTTATCCTTGGAGAAAATCCAGAAAATGAATTCTATGAATTCTTTAAAGGAAGATATTCAGACGGATTTGATTTGAATAATGACCTATCTAAATTCGGGGTTGTTAACCAAACAACCATGCTAGCCAGTGATACCCAGGAAATAGTTGATTATCTGAGAGAGGTAATGATTAAAAAATTCCCAATCGAAGAACTTAATATTTCTGAAAGATTTGCAGATACCCGGGATACACTATGCTATGCAACAAACGACAACCAAACCGCTGTTAAAGCGATGCTTGACAACGAGGCCGATCTTTCAATTGTTGTTGGTGGCAGAAATAGCAGCAATAGTTCTCACCTTGTTGAACTATCAGAACAAAAACTCCCTACCTATTTCATAGAATCAGAAAATGATATCATTTCAAATGAATCAATAAAAGGATACAACTGGAGGAAGCACGAAGAATATATTAAGGATAATTATCTGCCTTCAAAAGAACAAATTCGTATTTTGATTACCAGTGGTGCTTCATGCCCAGATGCTATTGTTGAAAATGTTATTGAAAAAATATTATCATTTTTTCCACTTTCAACACCACTAGAAAAAGTCAAACAGCAGTGGGCTTAATTATGAATTAATTTTTTCCAATGCCCACCCAAGCGTAATTGCAAACTGCTCTTCAGGACTTAGATTACTATTATCCAGTATAATAGCATCATCTGCCTTTCTTAATGGAGAAATTTCCCGGGTAGAATCAAATTCATCCCTGCTGAGCAGGTTAAGCCGAACATCCTCCTCTGTAATAGCAGGATTCACTTGTATCAGTTCTTTAAACCTTCTTGAAACCCGAACCTCTTTGTCAGCAGTCATGAATATCTTCAGTTCGGCATCCGGAAATACAGTAGTTCCAATATCCCTCCCATCCATTACGATACCCTTTTCAATCCCAATTTTTTGTTGTTGACTTACCGCAAATGTCCTTACTTTTTCCAGAGCGGCTACTGCACTTACTTTTTCAGCAACATCAAGTTGCCTAATTAACTGGGTTACATTTTCTCCATTCAAAAATATGTCGTTGTTCTTAGTTTCAGGATTGTAGTTGAACTCCAGTGAAATTAAGGACAAGGCATTTTCGATTGACTGTTGTGAGGTAAGGTCAACCTGATTTCTCAAAAAATAGAGCGTTATGGCCCTATACATTGACCCCGAATCAATAAAGACATAATTCAAGTGATTTGCAAGCTGCCTTGCCAAGGTGCTTTTACCACAAGAAGACCACCCATCAATTGCAATGATAATTTTCCGCATGTACGTCTAGTAAGATTTGGCACAAAAATCAGATTAAATCAGCTAACATCAAAAGAAATCCCTTTTTCATTTTAAGACTCCCAAATTTTCAAATGGGCTTAAACATAGAATTATACTATCATTTAAAGTTTTAAATTTGCCTTAATTATTCATGTATGCTAAAAATTGGGATTTTTGGAGCTGGACACCTTGGCAAATTTCATATCAGCAATTGGAAAGAAATTGATGATGTGGAGATAGTTGGATTCCATGATTCAAATAGGGAAACTGCGACAGAGGTTGAAAAACAATTCGGCCTAAAGCATTTTGAAAACATGGATGAATTAATAGATGCAATTGATGCAGCAGATATAATTACACCCACCCCCTTTCATTTTTCTATTTGCGAAAAGCTACTGCGCAAAAGCAAACATGTATTTGTTGAAAAGCCAATGGCGAATAACATGGAAGAAGCTACCCAGATACTGGAGCTTGTTCGTGAATCAGGTAGGAAATTTCAAGTAGGGCACGTAGAACGCTTCAATCCTGCTCTTCTCGCATTGAAAGGAAGGACATTGAATCCAATGTTTATTGAGGTTCACAGATTGGCTCAATTCAATCCAAGGGGTACAGAAGTAAGCGTAATTCTAGATTTAATGATTCATGACATTGATATCGTTTTACACCTCGTAAAGAGTGATGTAAAAAATATTTCTGCAAGTGGCGTATCCGTTATGACTGATACCCCAGACATTGCCAATGTAAGAATTGAATTTCAAAACGGATGTGTTGCAAACCTAACATCATCAAGAATTTCAATGAAAAAAATGCGCAAAATGCGTCTTTTTCAAAAAGACTCTTATATCGGAATAGATTTTCTTGAAAAGAAAACAGAAATCATCAAACTTAAATCAGACAAGGATCAGGATTT
>CANJEF010000198.1 GCA_947472965.1 Sphingobacteriales bacterium | reverse complement strand
GGTCAGGCTAAAGGTATTGCGCCAGGACAATCAGCCGTTTTTTACGAAGGTGATGATGTAATGGCGGGAGGAATTATCCTTAGAAATGAACAAATTAACAACCTATAAATCACCGCTAATAATTGAAACAGATTGTCTTTATATTAATGATTTTTATTGGTGCCACATCCTGTGAAAAGGTTTCTGATAACCTCGCACTACCCACAATTTCCTCATACTTTCCGCTGGAAGTTGGAAAGTCTATTACGTATAAACTCGATTCGACAGTCTACCTTAACCTCGGAACCACGAAAGAAGTTCATAGCTATGTCATTCAAGACAGGATTGATGCAATTATCAACGACAATACCGGAAGAACTGCATACAAAGTGAAAAGAATGATTAGAAAAAATACAGATACAACACAGTGGCAAGACCTTACATCATACCTGGTAACTGTTGGTGATAAACAATTAGAGTTGGTTGAAAAGAATCTGCGTTTTATCATCCTTAGAGAGCCAATCAGAAATGGTTTTGAATGGAAAGGAAACAGCTTTATAAATACCATTTCGTTCCCTGAACTTCAATACCTGGATCAATGGAATTACACCTATGAAAAGGTTGGAAATCCATATATATTAAACGGACAAAATTTTCCAGAAACTATTACTGTAATACAACAGGCTGATACCCTTGGGACTCCCGGAAACAAATCCTATTATTTTGAAATTTCAATATCCCGTGAAATTTTTGCAAAAAACATTGGATTGATTTCCAAGGAGTTTTTCCATGAAACCTGGCAACCACCCAATGCGAATTCAAATAATGGATATTATGAAGCGAATAGTTATGGAATAAAACTCAGTATCATAAAAAGCAATTGAGCGTTGAAATGAAGAAGACCATCATATTTTTTTTCCTGATCATTGCCTTTCAGGCAAAATCACAGTACAGCAGGTACATTATTGAATTGAGTAATAAAAATGGATCTTCTTTCTCCATTTCAAATCCCGCTGCCTTTCTTTCACAAGAAAGCATATCGCGGAAAAAAAGATACAATATAGCGATCGACAGTGTGGACTTACCAGTTAATCCTTCATATCTAGATAGCATTCGGAAATCAGGGAAAGTGGAAATTTTAAATGTTTCAAAATGGCTAAACCAGGTTTTGATTAAAACAATTGACCAAACTGCATTAAATAAAATAGCCAAGTTCCCATTTGTTAAAAGAAGATATCCTATAGCTAAAAAGAGCAATGAGTTAACTGACAAATCAGCATTGGGAGAGCTCAATGAAATCAAAGCGACTACAGTAGAATCGGTTGAAGCTAACAAATCTGCCCTCAGTTACGGAAGTGCTGGTCCACAAATCATGCTTCATGAGGGTGAATACATGCATGACAGAGGCCTGCAAGGTCAAGGCATGAAGGTTGCGGTATTTGACGCAGGATTCTACAAATACCAAAACCTATCTGCATTTGACAGCCTGAGGCAAAAACAACGCATCAAGGGTACATGGGATTTTGTTGAATTGAATAGCTCCGTAAACGAGGATGATTCACATGGAATGTGGTGCCTTTCAATTCTCGCGGCAAACTTACCTGGCACCTATGTAGGTTCAGCACCACAAGCCAATTACTACCTCTTTAGAACAGAAGATGCAAATTCCGAATATCCGGTTGAAGAACAAAATTGGATTGCTGCAGCAGAAAAGGCCGATAGCCTCGGTGTTGACATCATAACATCTTCACTTGGATATAGTGAATTTGATGATGCTTTTTTCAACCATACTTATGCTGACATGAATGGATTAAATACAACTGTTAGCAAGGCTGCAGCTATTGCAATAAAAAAAGGAATGATTGTAACCAATAGCGCCGGTAATGAAGGAAATAAAAAATGGAAATACATCATAGCCCCTGCAGATGTAAAAGATGTGCTTTCGGTTGGTGCAATCAATATCAGCAAGGCAGTTGCTCCTTTCTCTAGTTATGGCCCGGCATCTGACGGCCGCGTTAAACCCGACATAACATCAGTTGGCTGGAACACCTATCTTATCAATATAAATGGAGCTGTATCACAGGGGAATGGAACATCCTTTTCAAACCCAAATGTGGCAGGCTTGGTTGCATGCTTATGGCAAGCATTTCCTGAGTTTACAAATATTGAAATTATAAATGCGGTTAGACAAAGTGCGGACCACTATTCAAAACCAGACGACAGGACAGGATACGGAATTCCGAATTTCAGGATAGCCTACACCGCATTGGAACAGGAAAGAAAAAGAAAATTGGTAAAGGAAATACTGAAAACAGAAAATATAAAAGTTTTTCCCAACCCTATTTCCGATAGAATCAGTGTGGCATATAAAAACGAGAACAGTAGTAAAATTGAATTCTCTTTAATGTCAATGGATGGCAGATTGATCAAGTCATATCAATTTAACCTGTTACCAAATGAATTCAATTTATTCACCCTTGAACAATTAGATACACTTCCGCAAGGACTATATATTCTTAATTACAACAATGGATTTAAGAAGGGTTCAATCAGGATTTTAAAGTGAGCAACGCAGCAAAGAGACTATCCCCTCCAGATTCAGACCCGGATATCAAACTAGCGCTAACCTTTTTCAATCCTAATTTTTTTTCAATAGCAACAAGCACATCTTCATTTTCAATTTTGAAAACAGAGCAAGTTATATACATTAAGTATCCCCCTGTCTTGAGATAGGGTACAATTTTTTCAACTATATCAATTTGCTTTTTTTGAAACTGTTCCAAATCTGCTTCTTTAAATTTCCTCAGCCATTCAGGATCTCGTTTCCATGTTCCAGAACCAGAACATGGAACATCAGCAATAATAAAATCCAAGCCTGTAGCAGGAATACTCTTTTTGATAATGTTACTTGAAGTAGCCGAAGTAAAGTCAACCTGAAAGATAGATGCAGCATGTATGCCAGCAGAAGTAAATCGTTTTTTCAATTCGGTTAATATCGATTCACGAACATCGGATACATGGATTTTTGCATGCGGGAAATAATCATGAAACATAATCGACTTTCCACCACTTGCTGCACAAGCGTCCCACATGTCAATTGGCTGCTGCTTAAAATCAGGAAAAAGGGAAGCCGTTTTTTGGGAACTGATATCCTGGACCACACAATCCTTGTTTAGGTCCACTATGGAATCAAGATCTGTATGATTGAAAATTTTAAGGCAACTACTATCCTCTTGCAAAAAAGAAACTGATACTTTCCCAAGCTTTTGCAACACAACAGTTTCACACCCTGGTCTAACCCTAATAAAAAAGGAAGGCTTCTGAAGGAAAGAAAGCGATAAGGATGTTTTGTCAATTCCACTACTCAACGATGCATTGAAAGGAAAAATAAGTGAAGAATTAAAGAATGGGAAAAGTGATGCTATATATTCAGATTTATTTTGAATAGAACTTCCAAGCACTTCAATCCATTCAGGTGTAACAGCTTCCAAATAACCGTTGTCTGTTTGATGTGTGAGAAAAAATCCAATATTGATTTGGTCACTCAAATCCAATTGTTGAACAGAGCATCCAATCCTAAAATAACCATAACAAAGGTCTGCAATTAATCTTCTATCACGAGATCCATATTTTGGAAACTTTCGGAAATAGGTCTTCAGGTATTGTATAAAAGGAACCCCTCCATTATATTCTTTGATAATTTGGGATGCCGTATTCCGGTATGAAAAGAAACGGCCATTCTGGGATGCCATAAAGAAGAATAAAATGATTGAATTACAATTCCAGCAAAGCCTTCACAGGATCCTTACCAAAAAGCAATAAGGATGGGTTTTCCAACAGTTCTTTTACACGAACAAGGAAACCTACACTTTCCTTTCCATCGATGATGCGGTGGTCGTAACTCAAGGCCAGGTACATCATTGGACGAGCAACAATTTGTCCATTAACAACGACGGCCCTTTCTTCAATTTTGTGCATACCCAATATGGCTGATTGGGGAATGTTTATAATGGGCGTACTCATCAATGATCCAAATACACCACCATTGGTAATTGTGAAGGTCCCCCCTTGCATTTCTTCCATGCTCAACTTATTATCCCTTGCCTTTATAG
>CANJEF010000197.1 GCA_947472965.1 Sphingobacteriales bacterium | reverse complement strand
AAAATATTACCATTTACGTTTGGGGTAAACTGCATTCACGCCCAACTCTTCCTCGATGCGAAGAAGCTGGTTGTATTTTGCCATACGATCTGTGCGAGATGCTGAACCGGTTTTGATTTGTCCGCAATTCAATGCAACAGCGAGGTCGGCAATGGTTGTATCTTCAGTCTCTCCACTTCTGTGACTCATGATGGATGTGTATCCATTGGTTTGTGCCAAACGAACAGCATTGATTGTTTCTGTAACAGTTCCGATTTGATTCACTTTTACCAGGATACTATTGGCAATACCCTTGTCGATGCCTTCCTGCAAACGAAGTACATTGGTGACAAAAAGATCATCACCTACCAACTGGCACCTGTTACCAACTGACTCAGTCAACTTCTTCCATCCATTCCAATCATCTTCGGCCATACCATCTTCGATAGAAATGATTGGATATTTGTTCACCCATTCGGTCCAATAAGCAACCATGTCATCGCTGCTGATCACCTTGCCAGAACTTTTATAAAACTTGTACGTATTTTCCTTTTCGTCAAACATTTCACTTGTTGCAGCATCCATCGCAATGTTGATCTGTGAACCTGTTTTGAAACCAGCGGCTTCAATGGCTTGAATCACAATCTCAATGGCTTCTTCATTGCTTTGAATATCCGGTGCAAATCCACCCTCATCACCTACGTTCGTGCTAAATCCTTTTTTCTTCAATACAGTTTTCAACTGATGGAAAACTTCTACACCCCAACGTAAACCTTCGCTAAAAGAAGATGCACCAGTTGGAACGATCATGAATTCCTGAAAATCAATTTTGTTATCGGCATGGGCACCGCCATTCAAAATGTTCATCAATGGAACAGGAAGCGTTACCGCATTTACTCCACCCAGGTAACGATATAGGTTAAGGTTGCTTGCCTGAGCTGCTGCTTTGGCAACAGCCATCGATACAGCCAATGTTGCATTTGCACCGAGCTTCGCCTTGTTATGGGTTCCGTCCAAGTCGATCAACATCCGATCAATCAAAACCTGCTCAGTTGCAGGAATACCGATCAATTTTTCAGCAATCGTTTTGTTTATATTTTCAACTGCTTTCAACACACCCCTTCCTAGATAAACTGACTTATCGCCATCTCTTAATTCAACTGCTTCATGTTTTCCAGTGGATGCTCCTGATGGCACAGCCGCCCTACCCAAAAAACCGCTTTCAGTAAGTACGTCTACTTCAACGGTAGGGTTACCGCGACTATCGAGGATTTGTCTTGCATGAATGTTGGCAATAAAACTCATAATTAAAATTTTAATTGGTTGTAAAAATGGCTGGCAAGCAATCAGTTCTGCTCACCAGTAAGTTCCCTGAAAATATCCTCAAGGCTTCTGGTTTGCGTTTGCAAAGAAACGATATTCAAACTATGTTGCAAAGTGAATCCGATAAGTTCTTTGCTCAGTTTTTCAGCATCTGAAGTTTGAAACACCCAATTATGCTCGTCAATTTGCTCAATATTGAGCACGCCAGGGATGCTTTCAAAGATATTTTTAGTGGCGTTTTCCTTCAGCTGTACCCTTAAAGTAGATGTTGCGCCTGCATCCCTCAATTTTTCAATACGGTCATCAGCAACAATTTTACCCTTATTGATTACTATCACCCTGTCGCACAATGATTCGACTTCCTGTAAAATATGGCTGGAAAATAAAATTGTTTTTTGCTTTCCAAGGCTCCTGATCACTTCCCTTATTTCAATGATTTGATTAGGATCCAACCCAGTGGTGGGCTCATCAAGAATCAATACTTCAGGATCATGAATAAGTGCTGCGGCCAATCCCACACGCTGTTTATACCCTTTTGAAAGTGCGCCAATTTCCTTGTGCACTTCTGCAGAAAGTCCTGTCAAAAGAACAACTTCATCCACCCTCTTCTTGCAATTGACCAACTTGTGCAAATCGCCAATCAAGTGAAGATATTCCTTCACATACATATCAAGGTAAAGTGGATTTGATTCTGCCAAATACCCAATTTTCTTTTTTGTGGCGATGGCTTCGCCAACTACTGGTATGCCGCATACTTGAATGGCTCCCTCATCTGCTTGCAGATAACCGGTAATCATTTTTAAAGTGGTTGATTTCCCTGCACCATTTGGACCAAGAAAGCCTACAACTTCGCCGGGCGCCACTTCAAAGCTGATGCCATCAACAGCTTTCTGTGTACCATACGTTTTTGATATGTGTTCTACCTTAATTGACATTTCTAGTTGCTATCACCCTTCAATCTCTTCACTTGAAACAGGAAGCTTGTCGTATGCACCTTTAAATGCAAGCCATCCGAAAATGAGAAACCCAATGGTGATTGGTAAAAAAATAACTGCAAAGATAGACCATTGAATAATGGTATCGGGCAATGGCTTTTTCATGATTTCAGAGAAAGCCGTTTTTAACAAAATAAAATATACAACAAGTCCAATGATCATCCATGCCAACCCCATATAACGCTTGAAACTATTCATAGATTTTTTTTAGTCGTTTATATTTTTATCAACTGTATTGGAAAGGTAAATGGAGCCAATCACCAAACACAATGCGCCAACGATAATTGGATACCATAGTCCAACAAGCACATCTCCTGTATACATGGTTCCTAACAGCACTGCAATAAATGGAGTGAGTCCGCCAAATACGCCATTACCCAAATGATAAGGGAGGCTCATCGATGTGTAGCGAATCTTTGTTGGAAATATTTCTACCAGAAAAGCAGCAATAGGACCGTATGACATGGTAACGAATAAGATTTGCAAGAAAATCAAACCGATCAACATCCAATATCGGTCATTTGGCATTTGCTTCGAAACCTTGTCAGCAGCTTGTGGTTTTTCGAGTCCTGTATTCATCAAGGTATCTATGTGAACTTTTTTCTCAACGATGCCATTGCCAAAAGTTTGTAAGGTTGAAGTGGTCTGCAAACCATATCCCTTCCCGCCTGCAGGAGTAATGATCCTTTCAATGCGTGTAAGGCTTGGGTCAATTTTGCTTTCGGATGTTGATGTTACTTTCAGCATCTGATGATAAATCGGCCTGTATAAAAAAACTGCCAACAATAAACCGGACATGATAATCCATTTTCTTCCCACCTTGTCACTGAGGTTTCCGAAAAAGATAAAAAGTGGCGTTGCAAAAATGATGGCCCAGATCATGATTGTTCTGGTTTGTGAAAAATCAACCTTGCAAATATTTTCCAAAAATGTTTGCGCATAAAATTGTCCTGTGTACCAAACCACACCTTGTCCCATGGTTGCCCCAAACAAGGCGAGCAACACCATCTTGAGGTTGCCGCGGTGCATCAGGCTTTCCTTGATTGGATTGATGGATGTCTTTCCTTCTGCCTTCAACTTGCTGAACATCGGTGATTCATGCATTTTCAGTCGAATGTAAATGCTCATACCAACCAATACCACTGAAAACCAAAATGGAATCCGCCATCCCCAATCTTCAAATATCCTAATGGAATCAACACTATTGGGTGCCATTGCCTGGCGGGTAATTAAAATAATACCCAATGATAGCAGCAGGCCAAGTGTAGCTGTTGTTTGTATCCAACTGGTATAAAAACCTCTTCTATGTTCCGGTGCGTGCTCTGCAACATAGGTTGCTGCTCCACCATATTCACCTCCAAGTGCAAGACCTTGAATCAGGCGAAGCAACAATACAAGTAAGGGTGCCACAAATCCTATCTTGTCATAGCCCGGAATCAATCCAATGGCAAAAGTTGACCCTCCCATGAGAATCAACGTAAGCAAGAAAGTATACTTTCTTCCCACTTTGTCGCCCAGCCTTCCAAATACCAATGCACCGAACGGTCTTACAATGAAACCTGCAGCAAATGTTGCCAGGGTTGAAAGAAGCGCTGCAGTTGGATTTGTTTTGGGGAAGAACTGTGATGCGATGATGGGTGCCAGACTTCCAAAGATGTAAAAATCATACCACTCAATCAATGTTCCAACCGAAGAAGCGAATATGACCTTACGGATCTGTTTTTTTTCAGCTGGTGATTGCATAATATCGAAAGGGAATTGATTTTTTAAACCCGTTTCAAGATAAAAAATATCTGCAACAATGTGATTTTTTT
>CANJEF010000196.1 GCA_947472965.1 Sphingobacteriales bacterium | reverse complement strand
GAGGAGAAGTCGCTTAACGAATTTCATGTTGCTACTTTTCATAAAAATAGGTAAAAATGATGAGGCAATTGCCAAGAAGCTAGTGGCTTCATTGAATGCAACGTTCAGTTAACATTTGATTATCTCTTTGGCCATGACTTATTTTAACTTGCCAACCCAACCTAAATGAATTAACTTTGCGGCTCCTAAACAAGAATATGAATATTAGAAACATTGCAATCATTGCGCACGTTGACCACGGAAAGACAACATTAGTGGATAAAATCTTGCATACAACCAAGGTTTTCAGGGACAATCAAGATACAGGAGACCTTATCATGGACAGCAATGACCTTGAAAAGGAAAGGGGTATCACCATCTTCAGTAAAAACGCCTCCGTTATATATAAAGATGTGAAAATCAATGTAATAGATACTCCCGGTCACTCGGATTTTGGTGGTGAGGTGGAGCGTGTGTTGAAAATGGCAGACTGTGTAGTCCTGCTGGTAGATGCCTTTGAAGGCCCTATGCCACAAACACGTTTTGTGTTGCAAAAGGCGCTTCAGTTGAACCTGAAACCAATTGTTGTAATCAACAAGGTAGATAAGCCAAACTGTCGTCCAGACGAAGTGCATGATGCCGTATTTGAGTTGTTCTTCAACTTGGATGCTACTGAAGAGCAGTTGAATTTTCCAACTTTTTATGGTTCCGGAAAGAATGGCTGGTTTAATGATAGCCTAACTCCAACCGACAACATACTTGCGTTGATGGATGGGATTCTTAAATATGTACCTGAGCCGAAGGTTGAGGAAGGCAACTTGCAGATGCAAATTACATCCCTCGATTATTCCTCTTTTCTTGGAAGGATCGCCATCGGCAAAATTGCCCGTGGTACCATCAAGGAGAATCAACCTATTTCGTTGATGCAGGCTGATGGAGTTATTAAAAAGCAACGTGTTAAGGAATTATATGTGTTTGAAGGCATGGGCAAGCGAAAAGTTACGGAAGTACTTGCCGGTGATTTGTGTGCAGTAGTGGGTATTGAGGGGTTTAATATCGGTGATACCATTGCTGACTTTGAGGCGCCTGAAGCATTGCCCGTTATTCATGTTGATGAACCTACCATGAGCATGATTTTCAGCATCAACAATTCACCTTTCTTTGGAAGGGATGGAAAATTTGTAACAAGTCGTCACCTCCGTGACCGTTTGATGAAAGAGACTGAAAAGAATCTTGCATTGAGGGTGGAAGACACAGATAGTGCGGATAGTTTCCAGGTATTCGGAAGGGGAATTCTTCACCTTGGAGTATTGATCGAAACGATGAGGAGAGAAGGTTATGAGTTGACTGTTGGACAACCTCAGGTGCTTGTAAAGACTATCGACAATAAAAAATCTGAGCCATATGAGATATTGGTTGTAGACGTTCCGGATGAATTTGCTTCAAAGGCGATAGACTTGGTTAGTAGAAGAAAAGGTGAGATGACAGTAATGGAGACCAAGGGCGATATGCAACATATTGAATTTGAAATTCCGAGTAGAGGACTTATTGGTCTTAGAACCACCATGCTTACCTCAACAGCAGGAGAAGCGGTGATGGCGCATCGATTTACAGAATACAAGCCATGGAAAGGACCTATTCCTGGAAGGAACAATGGTGTACTTCTTGCAAAAGAAGGTGGAAACACAACAGCTTATTCTCTGGATAAACTTCAGGACCGTGGATTTTTCTTCATCGATCCAGGAGAAGAGGTTTACAAAGGAATGGTAATTGGTGAAAACAACAAGCCTGGTGATTTGGTTGTAAATCCGAATGAAGGTAAGAAGTTGACCAACATGCGTTCAAGTGGAACCGATGGCGCTGCCAGTATTGCACCTAAGAAGTCGATGACTTTGGAAGAATGCATGGAATATATCCAAGGGGATGAGTGTATCGAGGTTACACCAAACTTCATTCGTATGCGTAAAGTTATTCTTGACGAGAATGAAAGACTCCGCTTGGCTAAACAAATGAAGTCAGAAGCTGTTTAGAATATCAGACGTCAGACGACAGAAATCAGACTTCAGAAATCAGGAGTCATATAACTGATAACCGATAACTGCCAACACTTGAAAAAGCTAATCGCAATATGGTGCCTGTTTCTGTTGCTCACCCTCACTGAGGGGGCAACTGCACAATGTTCAATTTGTACGAAAACGGCACAACAGTTGGGCTATAAACCAGCAAAAGGGATGAATAGCGGAATCATTTATTTGATGATTGCACCGCTGGCTATCATGGGTTTTGTTGGATACCGCTGGTGGAAGGGGAACGGGCGTGATTTCATGCATACAAACGAATCATAAAAGTTTCATTATGAAAAGAAGCAGCCTTTGCCTTTTAGCGCTGGTTATCATATTTTTTTCCATCACAGGTTGCACCGTGAATAATGTCAGCATCGACAAAGGCATTGGAGAAGTTTTTTCTGCCAACAAGGTTGAAGGCACATTCGGGATGTTCGACAACAGCCGCGGGAAGTTTACCATTTACGACATGGATCGTTTCAAGAAGCCTTACTCTCCGGGAGGCACTTTCAATATTTTTAATTCACTCTTGGCGATGCACATAGGCAGAATTTCCGATGAGCGTGGATTGATCAAAGCCGGCGTCGATACATCTATTTCACTCAAAGATGCATTCAGGTCTTCATCATCCCTGCATTTTATGTCGCTTGCCCGGTTGATTGGGAAAGACACCATGAAAAGATGGGTGGATAGCTTGAAATACGGGAACATGAAAATGGGTGCTGCTGTGGATAGCTTTTGGATGAATGATTCACTTAAAATTTCTGCTGATGAGCAACTCGGTTTCATTAAGAGAATGTATTTCAGACAACTTCCGTTTAGGTCAAGTGTACAGGAATCGGTGAAGAAGCTGATGATCATTGAAAATAATTCGCAATACCAACTGGCCTATAATATCGGAGAATCAGTATCCAATGGTAAGTCTGTGGTATGGGTTATTGGATGGATTGAGGAGAACCGCCATGTTTATCCATTTGTATTGAATTTCAGTTCAGATACCCGCGAAGGTCTTGACCCCCTCGCCAAAAAAATCACTGGAGATATCCTCGCTTATGTTGGATTTTTTAGGGGGATAATGTAATTAGACGTCAGAAATCAGAATTCAGATGTCAGTTTTTACCTTAAACTTTTTTGGACAATTATAAAGACTCCACTCACCGACTATCTTGCTTCGCTTGAATTAATTATATATCCGTAAACTTTTTTAGGACAATACACAAAGACTCCCCTTCTGGATATCGAGCGAAGCGAGATCATCGGGAAGGGGAGTCTTTTTTAATTTATTTTAGGTGTATACTAGTTTATTTGTATTTACTCTAATGAAGCCACTTATCTGATTTCTGACTCCTGACTCCTGACTCCTGACGTCTGATTCCTGACGTCTGACGTCTGTCTTCCGATTTCTATTTATCTTTGCCCCATGCCAAATCTCATCAACCTAACATCATACAATCGACTTCAAACTGTTGAGGTGAAGATTGGCGATTTGCTCTTGGGCAATGGTAATCCCATTCGCGTGCAAACCATGACCACCACCGACACCATGGATACAATAGCAACTGTTGACCAAACAATACGTTGCATTGAAGCTGGTGCTGAATTGGTAAGGATTACAGCCCCATCACAAAATGAGGCAAACAACCTGCTCAACATCAAAAATGAATTGAACAAAAGAGGGTATCATGTGCCTCTTGTTGCAGATATTCATTTCACACCGAATGCTGCTGAAATTGCAGCCCGCATCATTGAAAAGGTACGGGTGAATCCAGGCAACTATGCCGATAAAAAGAATTTCAAGTTCATTGAATATACCGACCAGGATTATTTGGAAGAAATTGACCGGATCCGGGAACGATTCACCCCATTGGTAAAAATTTGTAAGGAGTATGGAACTGCCATGCGTATCGGAACAAATCATGGCTCACTAAGTGATCGCATCATGAGTCGCTATGGCGACAGTGCCATGGGGATGGTTGAAAGCGCCATGGAATTCTTACGTATTGCACGCGAGGAATCCTATCACAATATTGTATTGAGCATGAAGTCGAGCAACCCATTGGTGATGGTACAGGCTTATAGATTGCTT
>CANJEF010000195.1 GCA_947472965.1 Sphingobacteriales bacterium | reverse complement strand
TTGAATTGTGAATCGACATCAAAACACCTGGTCTTGCACTTCCTGCTGAACAGCCACAAACCGAATTTACAACAACAAGTGTAGTTCCTTTCTGTGAAAGTGCTTGATCTACGTCTTCGGAAGTCAGAAGTTCATTGAAGCCTTGTTCTGTCAATTCCTCTTTCATTGGGATAACTATTTCTGATGGATACATGGTATATTTTTGTACAAATTTACGCAAGATTAACTGATATATAAACCATATTTATGCAACCTAACACCTTACTTTTCCTATATTTTACTTGTTTATGATTTTCTAAACAAATTTTTGATTGCTTTGATTTAATTTAGCTAAAACCTAAAACAATTGAGACCTATCCTTTTTTTAGCCTTTTTCTTAACCTTGGAAACTTCTTACAGTCAGGTTACAGAGCTGGACACAATTCCTTCTAAAATAGATACCTCACTAACGGTTTTATCTAATCCCTTTACTGAAGATTCAATCCTGCGAATCATCAATTTAAATCCATTTTTTACCATCTTGGTTGACTCTTCCCTAACCTATGATCTTCAGATCAACAAGCCATCTTCCAATTTTTATTGGTTCATCAAAAACGCACCTTTAGGACTTAAGATTGATAGGAATAGCGGTCTCGTTAGTTTCAAAGCAGAGAAGGGTTTGTTTAAGAGCGGTAAACTCAAATATGACATCCCATACAAAGTTGAGCTCGGTGTTCAAAATCTTCAAAATCCAAAGGAAAGGGTAGATACAATTTTCACCATACTCATTTATAGTACAGAAGTGTTAGTTTCAAAATTAAAGCCAACTATCGGAAGTTCGATGCAATTGGAGGAAGGGGATTCTATTCGATTCAGGGTGCAATGCGATGAGGGTACCTTTCCAATTGAACATATTACCATTCTCACCAATGAACCAATTAATATGTTTAAGTCAGTAAACAAATGTGAGGATGAATTTGCGTGGATGGTTCCGTTCAATTTCATAAAGGAAAATGATACTACACGTCAAAAAATACTGTTGATTCAATTTGTTGGTGTTGATAAATTACAGAATAAGGATACAGCCACAGTAAAACTAATAATTAGACCTGGAATTAATTACCCTGAAAAAATTCTTGATCATAAAGCCGTCGCAACAGAGATGACCAAATACATCACCAACCTTAAGCTCACCTTTTATGTAATCAGCAAAAACATAAAAAATACCAAAACAACAAGAACTGGATTTGATATATCAAGTTCAACCACTGCCATGTTGGGTACCATATTGGCAACAACTGGAAGTTCTACAGGCGCGAAGAATACGGGCAAGGTTTTACCGAGCGTAGGATTAACATTGGTGCCAGTGAAAGAAGCAGTTTCCCCAGTTCGTGTTCAAGAACAGAATACGGCATCCCAAATACGTGCTGCAATTAAGCGGCTAGAGTATATGTATTCTGAAAATGTTTTGGTTGGGGAGCGGGACACAGAAATTTTATCCAAGATGAAGAACATGCGTGAAGAAATGAAGCAATCAAAACTCCAATTGGTAGATTTACCTTTGGTTGAATTTGATCCAAGATATACACAGGAGGATGCTGATAGTTATTTCAATAATCCAAAGGTTATTAAAAAATATAAGCTAAAAGTTAACTAGTTAACTTTGCAACCAATTTTTCGTCTGGTATCAATCAATGAAGTTATTTTCCATTGATTATTTTTCCTAACCAGTGTGAAAGCATCAACTCCACAATGTTTGAATTTTCCATCTATGTAGAGTTCATATGGCGCCCAAACAAATGCAAGGTCACCATCAATTTTAATGAGCTCAAACGTAATACGTTCATCAGCATACCCCTTGGGTAATTTGGCAATACTTGAAGCAAAATCAGAGATTACTTCATCTTTTAAAATTGTTGAACCTGCGCTGTCCTTTAAAACGCTTTTCAGTGTAGCGCCTGAATCAAAAGAGGATAAAATTCCTTGACCATCCGATGATTTCATGGAATGAAATAATGAGTTTACGGTATTTTTTATTTCCGACTCATTATCCTGCGCAGACAACAAACTGAATACTAAGTTGAAGAAAAATAAAAGTATTAAGTAGCGCATATTTTAAATATATCCGAGGATTTTAAGCATGCTTTGTGCAGTTTGTTCTTTTGCATAAACCCAATCATGCAATTTGCCATGTCTATCCTTTCCGATAATGATGTGTTTTGGGGAAGGAATCATACAGTGTTTTATACCACCATAGCCACTGATTTGATCTTGGTATGCTCCTGTATGGAAAAATCCAAGATATAGCGGCTCTTTGTCATTTTCGCCAGTTAGTTTTGGCAAAAACACCTCGTTAATATGTTCCTCTGAATCATAGTAGTCATGGCTATCACAAGTAATACCACCCAATACAACCCTTTGGTATTCATTGTTCCATTTATTTACGGGCAACATCAGGAATTTTTCACCAATGCCCCATGTATCTGGCAATGTTGTAATAAAAGATGAATCAATCATGTACCATGTCTCACGATCGTTTTGGATTTTTTCTGCAATTACAGAGTATATATGTGCCATGCTCTCTCCTACCGTAAAACTTCCAAATTCAGTATAAATATGTGGCATGGGGACCTTCGCTTTTTTGCAAGTCTTTTTTATCGTGCCTACGATTTCATTGATCATGAAAGCATAATCATATTCAAACCCAAGAGAATGTTTAATGGGGAATCCGCCACCAATATTTATAGAATCCAATTCTGGACAAATTTTCTTAAGCTGACAATACAAGTTGATTACCTTGTTGAGCTCACTCCAATAATAAATATCATCTTTAATACCCTTGTTCAAGAAGATATGAAGCATCTTAAGTTGAAATTTTTCCTCATATCCTTCAATCTGATCTACATAAAACTCTAAAATATCTTTTGCACGCATTCCCAATCGTGAAGTGTAAAAAGGAAAATTGGGTTCTTCTTCAGCCGCAACACGTATGCCAAGTTTAAACGGCACTTTGACACTTCTTCGATACCTATCCAGCTCTTCTTTGTTATCAAGTACTGGAATTACATTCTTAAAACCCGTATTGATTAACCTTGCTATACGGCTTGTGTATGCCCTTTTCTTGAACCCATTGCAAATGATATGTATATCTTTTGTGATTTTCTTCTTTTCGTATAGTTTATTAATTATCTCGATATCATAAGAATAGGATGTTTCAAGATTGATATCGTGAGACAGAGCTTCTTCTACTATGAATGAGAAATGGGAACTTTTAGTACAATAACAATAGTGGTATTTCCCTTCATATTTATGCTTCTTAAAAGCTGCATTGAACAGCGTTTTTGCCTTGTTAATTTGTTGACCAATTTTTGGCAAATAAGTTAACTTCAGTGGCGTACCATATTTTTCAATAATCGCTTTCAAGTCAAGGTCATTAAAAAAAAGATTCCCCTCTCTTGTATCAAAACCTTCTTGTGGAAAATAAAAAGTCTGTTTAACGAGGTCAGTATAGGTATTACTCATTTCCCTTTGCTGGTTTTAAATTGATTGTAAGTAACAAATTTAATTTTTTTCACCAATAGATAATAAAAAACCGGATGTTAATTTAAACATCCGGTTTTGAAAGTATTTATTCAAAATTATTTTACTGATTGAACAAGGGTTTTGAATGACTCAGGATTGTTCATGGCCATGTCAGCCAATACTTTCCTGTCCAAATCAATACCTTTCAATTTGAGCATGTTCATGAATTCAGAGTATGTAATGCCTTCTTCCCTAACTGCGGCATTTATACGAACAATCCACAGACGACGATAATCCCTTTTCTTAAGTTTACGTCCTACGTAGCTGTATGTTAAACCTTTCTCAAGTACGTTTTTTGCTACTGTGTATACATTTTTCCTTTTACCGTAAAATCCTTTGGCTTGATCTAATATTCTTTTACGACGGGCCCTAGAGGCAACGGCATTTTTTGAACGTGGCATATGCTAATGAGTTTAAATTATTAATTAAAAGTTGCTTACTTGAGATTCAACAACCTCTTTACAAAATCAAGGTTCGTTTGGTGAACTTGTCCTGTTACCCTTAGGGAACGTTTGCGTTTGCTTGATTTTTTGGTAAGCAGATGGCCACGAGTTGGCTTTCTGTAAGTGA
>CANJEF010000194.1 GCA_947472965.1 Sphingobacteriales bacterium | reverse complement strand
GGAGGCAGATGCTGATTCAATAGATTGAATAAAACAACAAAATGCAAAAAACGATTTCACCAAAAATAACCAAGTTAAGGGGGGTTTAAAATTGGTGAGGAATCCATTCAAACTTAATATGAGAGGGCCTCGTAGTTTTCCTAGTAAAACAATGGGAAATACACGATAACACAATGCGTAATTTTACGTATTTTTAATCGTAGTTTTCCTCGATATTTTGTCCGCAGAAAAATACATTAAATTTATAACCATTTGATTTACATCAATTTAAAAAATTATTTTGGGCTTTTAGGAATCGTATTTCTACGATGGGCATTTTAAATTATCTCTTTCATTGTTCAATTTAGAACTCAGCAAAAAAAAGAATTTATCCACAAAATAGATTGAATTATGTTAAAAAGTAATGTCGAAATCAAGGAAGAAAATAGGATCCATGCGGGTGTTGGCGAGCATATCGGCTATGATTTAGGAGTAAAAATGGTGAAAGATCACTACGACAAATACCAGGAAGTTGGGGCACAATTCATTGGCCGAAACATACTTGAAAAGATCCTTGCCCAGCCAGATTGCGTTGGTATTAATGTCTACAAAGGACTCAACGAAATGGGTGAAAAAACATACGTTTTGGTAGGGATAGACAACCAAACCAACCCCATTTTAAATGTTACTGCAGTAAATCCAGATGGTGAATTGAATCATCAGGAGGGCATTGTTGCAGATAGAAATAAAGTAGTTAAAGGTTGGTTTGACTTTTAATTAAAGTTTTGTAGGTTATCATTATCTATATTTGTTGCAAAGTCAATAGTATAGAAACCCTACTAATATATCTATCAATATACTCAGGAATACTTCCTTGGGTAATTACTCTTTTGATTAAAGAGAAAAAGACTTCGTATAAAGTCCTTTCTTTCTATCTTCTTTTCTGTGTTTTCACAGATTTGGTTTTGAATAAACTTAGTTTTAAATATTTCAATTCAGAAATTTATTCTTATAGGCTCTTTACGATAGTAGAATTTTGTACAATAATGTTTTTTGGGAGCTACTCAATCTCAAATAAAAGAATAAAAAGGGGGATTTGGATATTAACTACTCTATTTTTCTCTTCTCTGATTTATGACATAATCAACAACAATACAGCCGATTTTGATTCAATTCCTACTGGAATTGAATCTCTATCTATTTTAATAATATCGATATTATTGATCTATGATAAAATATCTCAAAAAAATATCCAAAATATAATTGATAGTGATGTAATAATTTCAATTGGATTTATCATTTTTTTTTCTGGAACTTTCTTTCTTTTCATTCTTTCGCAGAAATATTACAATAATAAAAATTTTAATGAGGCATATAATTTGATAGTAGCTTCATTTAATACATTGAAAAACATGTTAATAACAATTGGACTTATTAAATATTATAAGCTCTCATTATTAAAATATAAAATTTAACACCTAAATGCTCTTTCTTCAAGCCATAGAATCTTCATCAAATGTATCTTCCGTGCTTTTTCTGGGCACCCTGGGAATGATGGTGTTGGCAATTGGGCTGGTCTTGTTTATTCTTTTTCACCAAAGAAAGATGATCAAGTACCAACAACAATTGCAAAAAATGGAGGAAGAACAACAGCAAATCCTACTCAACGCCTCCATTAGATGGCAAGAGGAAGAAAGACAAAGAATTGCAGCAGACCTGCATGATGACGCAGGCCCGCTCCTGGCCACTGCCAGGTTATACCTCAGCGAAAACCTGGTTAACCAGGAAAAATCTGTACAGCTGCAAAGCATCTACAGTGCAAAACAAATCATAGACGATACCATTCAACTGATTAGAAATATTTCTCACAGCCTTATGCCTCCAACCCTAAAAAACTTTGGATTGGAGTCTGCCGTGAACGACCTTTTTCAAAAAATAAGTGGATCGGGTGCAATCAACGCCAGCTGCAGGTTTCACGACTACCGCGACAGGCTTATTCCACAAAGGGAACTACTGATATTCAGGGTTACCCAAGAGCTGGTAAATAACATCCTTAAGCACAGCCATGCCAGCTTTATTCACCTTACCCAAAATATAGCTGAAGATAATTTCTACATTAGAATACACCACGATGGCAAGGGCATCACACAAGCGGATATGGAAAAAATGAATAAGTCTTCCACAGGACTGGGCCTTAAAAATATCCAAAGCAGAATGAAAGTGCTTAATGGAAATATCCTCTTTGAAAAAGACGCTTCACAAACTTTCTATAAGGTTACAATCGAAATGCCGGTCAATATCGACTGAAATTTATAATGCTGTATCTTTGCATTGCCTATTGACAAACCCTTACAAAAGTTTGTAACATGGCATTCCCAAATAATTACGATGGAGCAGATCAAAATTGGTATAGCAGACGACCACAAGATCTTTCGAAAGGGAGTTATCCTTTCACTTAGACAATATACCAACCTATCGTTTATCATCGAAGCTGAAAACGGTGATGAAATGATTGAAAAATTGTCGCTCGAAAAACCAGACGTTGTTTTACTGGACTTGCGGATGCCAGGAAAAGATGGTATTGAAACCACAAAAGTAATAAGCAAGAAATACCCCGACATTCGAATTTTGATTCTAACAATGTATGAAGATGAACGTTTTGTTTCCCACTTAATGGAAAATGGGGCCAATGGATACCTGCTGAAGAATGCGGAACCTGCAGAAATAAAAAAAGCCATCATGGAAGTGATGGTAAAAGGCTATTACCTGAATAATTTTGTCAATCGAATTCTACTTAAAAAGTCTATTAACAGGGGCAATGCCATTCCCTCATTGAATAGCGAGGTAGTCCTGTCCGATAAGGAAAAAGAAGTCATACAATTGCTTTGCCGGGAATACACAGCCGCAGAAATTGCCACCAAAATGGAAATATCAGCCAGAACGGTAGAATCCATAAAAGACAGGCTCATGGAGCGATTTGGTACAAAAAACACGGCAGGACTGGTCTTTTTCGCTGTAAAGAACAACCTTATCGATTGATCATCGTAATGAAAATGCAAAAGTTCATTTTCCTGTGTTGGCCTCCTTTTATTTTATCCTAAATTTGTAAAAAAAGATGAGCAGGCACGGAAAAGTGATGGTGGCCATGAGTGGAGGCATTGACAGTACGGTCGCTGCCCTAATGCTTCATGAAGAAGGTTATGAAGTGATTGGAATTACCATGAAAACATGGGACTATGCCGTTTCGGGTGGTGGCAAAAAAGAAACAGGTTGCTGCAATATAGATTCATTCAATGATGCCAGAGCAGCTGCAGTGCATCACGGATTCCCACATTATATTTTAGATATTAGAGATGAATTTGGCGACTTTGTTATAGAAAATTTTGTTGATGAATACATTGCAGGCAGAACACCCAACCCCTGCGTGATGTGCAATACGCATATTAAATGGAGGGCCCTGCTAAAAAGAGCAAATGCAATGGATTGCAACTTTATTGCAACAGGTCATTATGCCAAAACAAGAGAGGAAAATGGACGACACCTTATTAGCAAGGCCGTTGATGAAACAAAAGACCAGAGCTATGTTTTATGGGGACTGCAGCAAGACTTACTCTCAAGAACACTTTTACCACTTGGTGGATATCGGAAAACTGCCATTAGACAGATGGCGCATGATTTTGGATACCCTGAACTTGCAAAGAAATCAGAAAGCTATGAAATTTGCTTTGTGCCTGATAATGATTACCGCGGATTTTTAAAAAGGAATGTACCTGGACTGGAAGAACAATTGGCAGGCGGTTCTTTCATCGATAAAAACGGCAACATCATTGGTCAACATAAAGGATATCCTTTTTACACCATCGGTCAACGCAAAGGGCTGGATATAACCTTTGGGAAACCCGTGTTTGTTACAGCGATTGACCCCAACAACAATACAGTAACACTCGGTGAGGAAGATGATTTACTGAAAGATGAAATGCGCGTGGGTAAAATCAATTATATTAAATACCCTATGATCGAAGATGGAACAGAAGCTGTTGTAAAAATCAGGTATCGGGATAATGGAACAAATGCAACCGTTTTCAATGGTGACCTTGGACTAAATGTATCATTTCATGGTCAGGCTAAAGGTATTGCGCCAGGACAATCAGCCGTGT
>CANJEF010000193.1 GCA_947472965.1 Sphingobacteriales bacterium | reverse complement strand
GAAGGTCGTGGGTTCGAAACCCATCATCCTCCCTCTTTTTTCTCCTTATTTCTTAACATTATTTTTGGTCAAACACATTCTGCTTGACCTTCATCATCCTCAAAAATGAATTACTTTTGGGTATGTCATCAAAATTATTACGTTTTATGCTGAGTAAAAGGTCATTGCCGGTCGTTTTCTTTTTGGTTATAACAGGGTTTTTAATTGCTTTCAATTCATCTGGCCTTAACAATCCGCCAGATAAATTTCAGTTGATTTTCAAACAGGTCACTGAAATGCTTGAATATGCACATTATGACCCCAAAAAAATTGATGATGAATTCTCCAAGAATATTTTTAAGAAATATATTGAGTCATTAGATCCGGATAAAAACATTTTTCTTGCATCAGACATCAAGGATCTCAGCAAATATGAAACCCTTATTGATAATGAATTGCATGGAGATTCTTTTGGCTTTTTTTACGCCACTGAAAATATTTTTAAAAAGCGTATTACAGAAGTGAACGCACTCTATCCGGATTTGCTTAAATCACCTTTCCAGTTCAATTCAGATGAAACGGTGGTGTTGGATTCAGATAAACTTGATTATCCCAAAAATGAAAATGCAAGAAAAGAAGCTTGGCGTAAACGTTTAAAGTATTTGACATTGGAGCGTTATGCAGATAAACTTGATCAACGTTCCCAATTGAAAAAAGGAGATTCTGCATATAAATCTGATGAAATTTTAGAAACACAATCGCGCAATAAAGTCAAAGAAATTATTACAAGAAATTTTGATCGATTAATCAACAAAGTAAAGCCAGATGATCATTTTGAAATCTTAGTGAACGTTATTACCAATACAATGGATCCTCACACGACCTTTTTTCCTCCAATAGAAAAAAGATCATTCGACGAACAAATGAGCGGACGTTTTTATGGGATAGGTGCATCTCTTAGAAATGATGAGGGTGCAATCCGAATTGCAACTATTGTGGCAGGTCTTCCTGCCTGGAAATCACAACAATTTGCGGTGGGTGATCAAGTGTTAAAAGTTGCCCAGGGAGCTTCAGAGCCAGTAGACCTAGCTGGATTTGAAGTACAAGAAGCCGTAAAGTTAATTAGAGGTAAAAAAGGTACGGAGGTTCGGCTTTCCATAAAAAAGGCAGATGGCACCGTCAAAATCATCTCAATGATCCGCGATGAGGTTGTACTTGATGAAACGTATGCCAAAAGTGCTATTGTAAAAGAAGGAGACAAAAATATAGGATATATTTTCTTACCCGAATTTTATGCAGACTGGGAAAGACCCAATGGTGCTAAATCAGCGCATGATATTGGAGTAGAAATCAATAAGCTCAAGCAACAAAAGGTAGATGGTATTGTAATGGATCTAAGATACAATGGAGGTGGCTCTCTTTATGATGTTGTACAAATAGCAGGTTATTTTATTCCTGAAGGTCCAATTGTGCAAGTAAAGGATAAGGAAGGTGTACCAAGTGTATTGAGAGATCGTGATAGAAGTGTTATGTATGAAGGTCCTCTCGCAATCATGGTTAATGAATTTTCTGCATCAGCATCTGAGATATTTGCTGCGGCAATGCAAGATTATGATAGGGGAGTTGTTGTTGGTAGCACATCCACTTATGGAAAGGGAACTGTTCAAAGAAACATAGAATTAAGGCCTGAGACTGGCTTAATGGCAAACAATGAATCAGTGGAACTTGGAACAATTAAATTAACCCTCCAAAAATTCTATCGTATCAATGGCGGCTCTACGCAGCTGAAAGGTGTTGCACCACAAATCATTCTACCGGACCAATATGAATCTCTTAAATACAGGGAAAAAGACAATCCAGATGCAATGCCTTGGGATGAGATTGCAAAAGCTTCCTATGTTAAGTCGCAGTCAACATATGATATAGAGATGCTCAAACAGAATAGTTCAAAAAGAGTACAAGAGAATGCTTCTTTCAATGCGATCAATGAAATCGGAAAGCTTATTGAAAAATCAAATGCGAAAGTTTATTCATTAAATTTAACTAAATACAAGCAAGAACAAACGATCTTAAGGGATGGTTTCAAAAAAATTGAAGAGGTGAATAAGTCTCAGAAGGCATTAACCGTTTCGATGTTGAGTGAAGATGAAAAAAAATTATCGGTAGATCAAGATAAACTGGAAAGGAGAAAACAATGGATAACCAACCTTTCAAAGGATCTTTATCTGAGTGAGACTTGTAAAATTGTTTCTGATATGATAGGCAGGAATATGGTTGTTACAAATAAATAATTAGATTATTATTTCAAAAACGAATTCCATATTTCTCTGAAAGCACTTTTTTGTGGTGAAGCCAATGACCTACAATAATGTGCCCAACAGAAAGCAATGAAATGGGATCCCCCTTATCAGTAATACCAACCCTTTCAAAGATCCATTCTTCCTTGAAACTTTTGAACAACATACAAGATGCATTTCTAGCGTTCAAGAATTCAGCAATCAGGTCTTGCTTATTGTAATCTGATATTGATTCATCGGCATAATCATTTTCATTGAAACTTTTGATTGGACTTTTATCATTTCGAGCGACTAATAATGCTCTTGAAAAAAATATTATCTCTGCATCTATACAATGTCGTATCAATGTTTTTATTGTCCACTTTTTTTCTGCATATGCATAGTCGAAATCATGGTTTTCAATTACACTTAAGTCCTTTTTTAAATTATCATAGGATTGGTAAAGCAAATCAACAATCCCATTTTCGTCAACCATGTCCACATACCTATTAAAAAAAGCCGGATGCGAAAGGGCGTTTTGTTTTGATTTCATTAAAAAGGATTTATTTCCTGATTGAATTGCCTTTACCTAATTCAGGTTTTCGCTCGCCTTTGTATGTTTGAGCAATTTTGATTGCATTGTATGCGTTCACTATTGCTCCTGTGGCAGAAAGTTCGTTAAACTTTACTTTCTCGTTTTCTGTTCCAGGTTGGATTATATCCTCTTTTAAAAATGGAGTAGCAGATTGTTCAATAATTTTTTTAACCTGTTTTGCAGATAAGTCCGGGAAATAAGATAAAAGCATTGCCGCCAAACCGGCTACAACAGGGGATGCCATGCTAGTTCCATCTTGATTACCATATTTGTCTCCACCAGGTAATGTTGAATAGATTTCAACACCCGGAGCAAAAACATCAACTTCCCTTTTGCCATAATTTGAAAAAGTAGCTGCTAAGCCATCAATATACTTGTCACTTGCACCTACATTCATCCAATTTGAAAAGCTTGACAATGTATCATTTGAATAATTTCCAGATGGATAGCTTTCTTCCACGTCAATATTTTTACCATCGTTGCCTGCAGCATGTATCAACAGTACATTTTTGCTCTCAGCATATTTAACTGCTTCATCAACCCATTTTTTTTCAGGAGAAAAACTTTTTCCAAAACTCATGTTGATAACCCAGGCACCATTATCAACAGCATATCTTATTGCATTTGCAATATCCTTGTCATGCTCATCACCATCAGGCACTGCACGCACCGTCATTATCTCTACATGATCAGCTATTCCTGAAATACCAATACTATTTTTCCGATTTGCTCCAATAATTCCAGCAACATGTGTACCATGATCAGAGCCGGTTGCCATCACGTCATTGTTTCCGTAAAAGCGATCAAATGGATCGTTATAATTATCCTTGACAATATTATCCCGATAGTTTTCTGGTCCTTTATTTACGATTTCAAGTTTTGACTGTTGTCCTTCAAAGAAATCGGATAACTCCTTTATTAATCGGGTGTTTGTCATTTCCATTTGCCGTGTTTGTTGGAATAACCCAAGTAAAGTAGACTTGGCTTTCATACTCTCTAAATCAATGGCTTTGAATG
The DNA here is from genome assembly GCA_947472965.1 of Sphingobacteriales bacterium. Next base: position 273 of record CANJEF010000193.1, on the reverse strand, counting down.
CTTCAAGTTCATCACCAGTAAATTCGCTTTTATTCATTCCTTTTTGTAAAATGCTGTCTGCATTAGGCAGCTTTGCAATAATATCCTTCAAAATCATGACGTACATGGATGCTTCTTTTGCTTGGGATTCAATCTGATCCTTTGCCTTGGAATAATTTCTGTATTCATTTAATTCATCAGTATTAAGTGATGATTCATCAATTTTTTTACCGGAAAACTTATCCTTTAGCTTATAGTAAATTCTGGCGCCTTCATAACTGTCCTTCGTTACAT
>CANJEF010000192.1 GCA_947472965.1 Sphingobacteriales bacterium | reverse complement strand
ATATGAGGATGATACAATTGATGGCAAATGCAATTGATGGGTGATAACATGTTGCGAATATTTTGTAGTACCCGCCGGTAATAGGGTACCTAGATCCTATCTCTGCATAGGTAAGTGCCCCACACAAGGCAATGAAACCACCAATTATCCAACTGATAAAAAAAACATTTGGAGTTATTGCCGCTCTGGCAGAATCAGATGCTGTTCTAAAAATTCCCATTCCAATCACCAAGCCAATAACAATCATGGTGATGTCGAATAAACTCAAAAGTGATTTTTTCATCTTGGGCATGAAGGGAAGGTATAAAAATTATTTGAAAAGAAAATATAGGTGATGCCTATCTGCATTTCCACACACTGTTGAAAACAAAACAACAGTCCTACAAAAATTCAGTTCATCTTCGTCATGCATTCGGTTGAATAACCCGTTAGGGAAATTCATTAAAAGGGAAGTCCGGTTCAATTCCGGCGCTATCCCCGTAGCTGTAAATACCCTCTGCATTTAGCAGAACATTTCTTTCACAAAACCACTGTTCACACGGGAAGGTCAAGAAATGAAGTAAAGCCAGAAGACCTGCCTGATGCATTATTCAATCACGAGCTTTCGGGAGAAAAGCCGGAGATGCATTAACTGTATCAGCAGCTATTCATTTCTGTTCACATCCGAAGGTTCATAGTTAAAAAATAAAACTATGACCAAAAAAAACGCACTTTTGTTTGCACTATTTTTTTCAATGAGTGCATTCAGCCAAACAGACTCAGTTTCGAAATCACTCCAGGAAATTGTAGTAACCGCCAATCGGTTTCCACAAAAACAAATCAACACTGGTAAAATTCTCACAGTAATAACCAAGGAACAAATTGAAAAAAGCCCGAATATTAATTTGGGAGAATTACTCAACAGGCAAGCAGGAACTACGGTAATTGGCGCTTCCAATGCCCCCGGCACCAATCCAGATATTTATTTAAGGGGTTCAGCAACAGGCAATGCACTTATCCTTATTGATGGAAGTCCAGCCACTGATGCATCTACCATTCGCTCTACGTTCGACCTTAACTTTATCGCACTCGGTGATATTGAAAGAATCGAAATACTTAAAGGTGGGCAATCCACTGTGTATGGTTCTGATGCAGTAGCAGGGGTAATAAACATCATCACCAAAAAAGCGATAGACAACAAAACAAAAACAAGCCTGCACCTTTCAAGAGGAAGCTACCAAAGCAATCAGGCGGACCTCAGTATCTATGGAAAATTAAAACAAGTGCAATACAAAGCACAGATGCATCAAATTTCATCAAAAGGATTTACATCGGCCGCTGACACAGTAGTAATTAAGTCGTTTGATAAAGATGGCATGAATCAACGTGTTTTCCGGGCAGAGCTAGGATCCATTCAGGGATTGAATTGGGATTGGTCAGCTTCTGCACAAATGAGCAAATATAAAAATGACCTTGACCAAACTGCGTTTGAAGATGCAAAAGATTCAAAAGTAGATAATACGAATCTTCAAATGAAAGCATCCCTTTCTAAAAAAATAAACCAGGGAAGCATCCATACCAACTTCAGCATGAACAACAACGAGCGCAACTACCTTGATGATTCTACTGATCTGAATGGTTTTGCCAAATACATAAAATCGGATTTTACAGGCAGGACTTATTTCTCAGAAATCTATGGCGTTTTCAAACTCAACCCTGAACTACAGCTATTTACAGGAGTGGATTACAGATGGCAGAATACCGACCAATACTATATGTCGGTTAGCCAATACGGAGAGTATAGTTCAACCCTGTCATCAGATTCAACAAAAATAAACATTGGTAGCTTGTTCGGATCGTTGGTGTACAATGGGAAAAAAAACCTGAACATGGAAGCTGGAATCAGGGTGAATAACCACAGCCGATTTGGAAAGAATTTTACCTATACGATCAATCCTTCTTATGTACTGAACAACCTGTTCAAATTTTCAATGAATATTTCATCCGCATTCAAAGCGCCAACACTCTACCAATTATATGATGGATATGCTGGACAAAAAAACCTACAGCCCGAAACATCGGTTACATCTGAACTTGCCCTACAATTGATCGGTATAAAAAACACAAGTGCAAGAATTGTTTATTTCAACAGGGAAATAAAAAATGGAATCGATTACAACTATTCAACATATAAATACTTCAACTACGCTTCGCAAAAAGACCATGGATTTGAAGTTGAGACAGGATACTCACAATCAAAATTCAACATTTCTGTCAACTATACCTATCTCAAAGGAAAAGTCAATACAACGAATTTTGTATATGATGAAATCACCTATTCCTATGCAGAAAAGGGAGACACCAGTTTCTCCCATCTCTTTCGCGTACCAAAACATAGCATGAATGCAACTGCAGGCTTCCTGTTGAATAAAAAAATATTCATGTCCCTTGCACATCGTATTGCAGGCACCCGTTTTGAACCCCAGTTCCAGGCTCCCCCCATTGCTCTGAAGGCATTTCAAACCACCGATGTATTTCTTCAATATAAACTTGGAAAAAAAGCCAGCATATATGTTTCCATGAAAAACATATTCAACACAAAATACCAGGAGGTTCTTGGGTTTAATACGAGAGGCCGTAATTATGTAATGGGGATTAGGCTATAGCAATAGAGTGGTTTATGGGGTTAATATAAATCTTGTTAACTTTAATCAACCTAAGCACTTAAAATATTCATCCAACCATGAGCTTCGACGAAATACTTACTGTCAGCTTCACCCTTTTTGCGGTCATTGACATCCTTGGCTCTATTCCATTGTTGCTCTCCTTAAAGCAAAAGATGGGAGGAATCAATGAGATGAAAGCCAGTTTAATATCAGGTGGATTGATGATCTTTTTTCTTTTTGTTGGAGAGAAATTTCTGAGCATCTTAGGCGTTGATGTTAAGTCGTTTGCAGTAGGCGGCTCTATCGTTATATTTATTCTGGGACTGGAAATGGTGCTTGGTATTGAATTTTTCAAAGGAGATGCTGATGCTAAATCCGGAACTGTTGTACCAATAGCATTTCCCTTGATCGCTGGATCGGGAACGCTAACTACCATCATTTCATTGCGATCAAGCTATAATGAATTGCCTATTCTAATTGGGATATTATTAAATATTGTTTTTGTTTACCTGGTATTACACTCCCTGGATTTCATTTCAAAAATACTCGGCAAGGCAGGTATGCTCGCAGTGCGAAAATTCTTTGGCGTAGTACTCCTCGCTATTGCAGTAAAGATTTTTGCAAACAATGTAGGCGGATTGATCAAATAAAACCAAAACCTTACTCGTCGTTTTCACCCGGATTTAATTCCAGGTTCAGATCCGGTAACGCTGTTGGCTGATCTGCATCCGGCAAATTGTCTACAGCCCGCAAATGGCGCTTGATGGCCCTTGTTCTTGTTCCTACGATATCATCGAGCTGTCCCAATCCAGTTTGAATATTTTTTTGAGCTTTCTCCAACAAACCACCAAAGGTGTCAAATTCTTTTTTGACTGACCCCAAAATCTTCCATACTTCACTACTTCTCTTTTGCAGTGCAAGTGTTCTGAAGCCCATTTGTAAGCTATTTAAAATGGCAACGAGTGTAGTGGGACCCGCTACTGTTATTTTGAATTCATCTCTCAGCTGATCCACCAAAGTACTTCTTCTGATCACTTCTGCATAGATGCTTTCAAATGGAAGAAACATGATTGCAAAATCTGTAGTATTAGGAGGGTCAATGTATTTGTCTCTTATATCCTTGGCATTTTTTTTGATAGCAGCTTCCATTTGCTTGGTAGCCGCTTCTATCTCTTCTGAACTACCGTTGTCATAGGCATTCACCAGGTTTTCATATACATCCTTGGGGAATTTAGCATCAATCGGCAAGTAAACCACGTTCTTTTCATCATCACTTCTGCCAGGAAGTTTGATGGCAAATTCAACAGGATCAGCACTTCCTTCCTTCGTTTTAACGTTAGCTTCATATTGTGACGGAGCAAGGATTTGTTCAAGAATCATGGCCAACTGAACCTCACCAACATTACCGCGGAGTTTCACGTTGCTCAAGACTTTCTTAAGACCACCAACATCAGATGCAATATTTCTCATTTCACCCAATCCGTTTTGAACACTCT
>CANJEF010000191.1 GCA_947472965.1 Sphingobacteriales bacterium | reverse complement strand
TTGGGGTCTGGCTTTCCATCTACATTAAACTCTTCCGCCCATAAGAGTTTCAACTGAGTAGAGGAGTGAATGTTTTGAGCAACAATAACATTGCAGAATCCAAATATGGCTATTGAAATTGGAATAATTATGAACAAAAGAATTTTCTTTTTCATCTAAATTGATTTGTTTTAAATATACCAACTTTTAGTCTTGAAATAAAAAAAGGTCCTGGAGTATTTCCAGGACCATGAGTTTGTGTAGCAGAGAAATTTATTTAGCAATGGTAATCTCCACCCTTCTATTTACATATCCTTTTTTCTTGTTGGTGGTTTGAAGTACAGGCTTCTTTTTACCAAAATACATACCCTTCAACCTGGATCCGTCAATACCAGCCAATTCAACATAGGTTCTGGCCCTAACCTCACGTGTAGCAGACAATTCAATATTGTATTCATCGCCACCTAACAAGTCGGTATGGCCGTCAAAAGTTGCCTTGTAGGATAGATTGTTTTTTAACAGTTCAGCCACTTGGTCAAGAGTAATTTTGCTTTCTTTCTTCAAGCTAGATTTATCAAAATCAAAATAGATCACGTAGGTAAATGTATCAGGCTTTACATATTCCTTTTTCTTGTCAACATAGAAAACACCAAGCGGTTTACTGGCAAAAACATTTTGTGTTGATACATCTGTATGTTGGATATCTGATCCGCCATTATCAATGGTCAATACATATTCATAGTTAGGTCTGGCGCCAAACTCGAAATCACCTTTTGAATCTGTAACGGTATTCCAAATATTTTCAAGTGACTCATCAGGTAGTTTCTTTTGAAGAATCACTTTCACCCCAGGCTTTCTCATCTCGGTATAACGACTCACTACATATCCTGAAAGATTCACTTTTTTCAACTCATAGTCAAATGCCAATATATCATCCTCACCAAAACGATCAGATGTGAAAAATCCTCTGTTGCCCTCATTTGTAAATGCAAGCGAAAAGTCATCATGGGGAGAATTTACAGGGGACGGTAAATGGTACATAGATTTAACTGAACCGTTTACATCGATGGATGCACTGAACAAGTCTAACCCTCCAAATCCAGGAAGTCCATCAGATGCAAAAAACAACTCACCCTTTGTTGTGAAGCCTGCAAACAATTCATTTCCTGCAGAATTCAATTCAGTTAAGGCAGTGGGTTCAGTCCAAGTGGTATCATCAACGCGATTTACATAATACAGATCATATCCGCCCTTACCACCGGGTTGATTGGAGGTATAAACCAACAATTTGCCGTTGGGATGAATAGCAGGGTGCATAACAGTATGGTCGCTTCCTCCCAGGGGAAGAAATTTGATGTCAGACAGCACAGTGCTATCAATATTGGCTTCAGCGATTCCTACCAGTCGAATGTCGTTTTTATCAATCTTTGATTGGTTGTTGACACTGATATAAACCTTGTTAGTGGCTGGATTATAACTTGGATGTGCAATATTGAATTTCAGTCGTTTCTCACCTAAAATGGGTGTTGAATGTTGTTCTTGAGCTTCGCGTTTAAGGATCAAATCCATGGGTATGCGAACAGTTCTGAGCAAGTTATTGTCTGCCATTGAGAAACGCCTAGCCATTCTTTTCGTCATCAATCCTGATGTATCAAAAACATTGCTAGTGCGCATAGCACCATCTTTTACATCTGACAAACTCGGCAAGGAGTTGATGTGAGTGTAATTATTTCCATCCCAGCCAGCAAGATCCCTAATGCTACTACGGGTAGGCTCATTTGTGCTCCAAAGGAACATATTATTTACAATCAAAGGAGAAAACTCTCTATAATAAGGTGTATTTAGATCAAGGTAACGAAGACGCCAGTCTGCAGAGTCTGCTTTCATGAAATCGATTTCCTGAAATCCCTTGGCACGTGCGCTAAATGCAGGCAAGGATGAAAGCAAAGCAGAGGCCTCCAAGTATTTCTCTTGACCAGCTAGCAGTTCAGACATCCGCAATCTTGCTACAGGGATTGTGTCAATAACGGTAGAAGGAACTTTAGAATACCAATAATTTGACTTTTTATAATCCCTGATATTCCAATAACAATCAGCGATGCTGAGCATGGCTCTATTTACTTCTGTTTCAGATCCTTTTCTATTGGCTGCATTCAGGTATTTTCCAAAATATTCAGCTGCGTTGGAAAATTGCAAAGATTCATACGCTTTGTTTGCCTTTTGCAAATTAACATTTGAGCTGGCCTTCTCTTGTCCATTAGACGAGATGGAAAATCCAACAAGGCACAATGAAATTAAAATACTTTTTATCGAACTCATATCTTAAAAATATCTTGGTGAATTAATTTTTTTACCTTCTGACCGGCCAAATTCAAAACGCAACATCATTTCATGACTTCCGTTGTTGTAAGTTACTAAATCCGAGACATTGTGATCGTAAGAATATCCCATCCTTAATTGTGGTGTTAGCTGCAATTCAGCCAAACCAACAATGGCATCTTTGGTTCTATAACTTGCACCAACAGAAATGATGTTATTAAACCAAACGTTCATATTTAAATCAGTTTGAATGGGTGCTCCAGAAACCGTCTTAAACATGACGGATGGCTTTAAAGTAACCTCTGCTGAAACAGGAATTACATATCCTCCTGTTAAAAAGAAATGTCCATCTGCACCAGCTCTGCGAACAGTAGACTGCCCTTTGATACTCATTTGTGTTTTGAGTAGTGCGGGTGCTGATAAACCGATATACCATTTTTCAGCAGAAAGAATAGCGCCTAAACCTGCTGTTGGAAGATAGGTGTTGGTAGCAACTTGAAGACTTGGGTCACCGAGGGTAACAGGATTGGTTCTGTTATAATTTGCACTGTAATTTAACAACCCCATACTCATTCCAAGGGATAGTGTTGCCTTCTCAAGAGGCGCACTATAAGAATAATAACCCTGAAATCCGCTACGCTTTTCTATACCCAGGTTATCGAAATAAAATTGTCCACCAAAGCTGAAGTTTTTTTCTGCAACCCGTTGGTCATAAGTTAATGTTCCACTGGAAGGGGCGCCAGGAAAACCAACCCATTGCTTACGCAACAACATTGAAAGGCTACCCGACTCCCTATTTCCCGCATAAGCTGGATTTATGTTCAACATGTTGAACATGTATTGGGAATAAAGTGGTGTTTGCTGTGCCTTCGCTACTGATCCAATCAGGAGCATGAAGATTACAATACTTATTTTTATTTTTCTCATAATAGTTTCTTTGCCTTGTCAGTAATTAATTATCCCTCTTCAATGTCAGGAATCCTTTTTTAACTTCCTTAACACCACTCACCTTGTTGACAATATCAATCAGGTAATAGTATGTTCCGTGTGGCAATGGTCTTCCCAAGAAGTTACCTGTTCCGAAACCATCCCACTGGTTTTGGTAATCTGCTTTTTGGTAAATCAATTGTCCCCAACGGTTATACACCCTGACATCAATTCGAAGTGAATTAGGTCTCAATATCTTCCAAGTATCGTTGATACCATCATTGTTTGGCGTAAGAACATCAGCAATGAAGAGATCAACTTGTGGAGTTGGAGTCTGTGTTGGAACACCTGGTAAACCATGCCTCCTACCACCTGATCTACTTAGGTCTATTGACTCCCTAACAACAGCACCCCATTTAGATGATGCAGTTGACTTCGCTAGGTTTTCGATATTACCGGTGTATCCGTTCAATTGAACTTTAAGGACGATAGTTGCAGTGGCCTCGGCAAAGCCAGCCAATATACTACCTGCTCCAAGCATTTCTATATTAGACTTTCCATTGAAATTACCATCCTTAACAATAGTTCCCGTTGTGCTGTATTCCAGCAAAGAGAATGTTATTGGCGATGGGAATGTCTTGGTCAAATCGTCTGTCAATGTAATGTTTGTTAACGGCTCAGACCTGTTATTTTTTAACGTAATGGTGAACTTCAGTTCAAAGCTTCCATCCGCTGCAAACTGGGTTTGGGTAGTTGAAGATTTATAAATTAGAAGTACTTCGCCATCAGGAATACCATCGGTATTACTATCCACTTCTCTCCAGTCACCTAGTCCATCTTTGTCTGTATCCAATGGCGTACTTGGATTTGGACCAGCCTCATCAACATCAGGGATACCATCATTGTCGGTATCTAGATCTCTCCAATC
>CANJEF010000190.1 GCA_947472965.1 Sphingobacteriales bacterium | reverse complement strand
CTGTCCAGGTGTTTCATCCAGATATCGAGCGAAGCGAGATTGCCTGGGAGGGGAGTCATGTAAACTAAGGCCCGGATTAATTACTTAACCTGTAAACTTTTTTAGGACGAGACAGGAGGGGTGGCGCCGAGGAGGAGCGCGAAGCGATCCGACATCGGTGCCGGGGTGGTGGAATCAAAAAATATTTCCCGTTATAAAAATAGTTTTCAGTTTTCAGTTATCGGTCATGAGTTGACAGTTTAGAGTTTAGGGTTTAGAAATAAGCACCTTGAATCTAAAAACCAAGGGATGTTTAGAAATCATCAGTAAACCCTAAACTCTAAACCCTATCCACCACCCCGTACTCATTCGTCTGCATCTTCGGTGCAGCCTCACTCGTGCCACCCCTCCTGTCCAGGTGTTTCATCCAGATATCGAGCGAAGCGAGATTGCCTGGGAGGGGAGTCTTGTAAAGTTTATTTTAATCTGATTCCTGATGTCTGACGTCTGACTACTGACGTCTCACTTCACCACCACCATCTTATATCCCGCTTTTACACGACCGGCAGTGATATCGTCTAATTTTTTCTTGAGCATTTTTCTTTTGAATGGGGAAATTCTGTCAATGAAAAGCTTTCCTTCAATATGATCGTATTCGTGGAGAATAACACGTGCATTGAGTCCTTTATGCGTTTCTGTAACGACTTCAAATTTTTCATTTACGTATTGAATCGTAAGTATACTTTCCCTGCTCACTTCTTCCCGAAAGCCAGGTAAACTCAAACAACCTTCTTCGCAGGACCATGGGGTTCCGTTTAAAGAAATAATCTGGGCATTGAGGAAGGCGGTCTTCATGCCTTTTTCACCAGCGAATTGGTCTAAGTCTTCCTCATCAGTTTTTTCGTAGACCTGAACGGTATCAATAACGAAAAGCCTAATAGCTTTGTTTATTTGTGGAGCAGCCAATCCCATGCCATGTGAATTGTACATGGTTTCCCACATGTCGGCAATTAGTTTTTGCAAATCAGTATAATCAGCATCAACGTTTGTGCAAACTTGACGTAAAATTGGACTACCATAAGCAACGATGGGGAGGATCATGGTGTAAATTTAATACATAAGGTTTGTTCGCAAGTCAAGGAGCCTGGTCAGTAGAAAGTTAAAATCATTTTAGGATACAAATTACCCTTTGTAGAGCAATTCATAATACTCATGTGCCATCCTATTTGAATCGAACTTGAAACGAACATCTTTCATGCCGTTTTTAACCACTTCTCTCCATGTTTGGGGATTATCATAATATAAGGGAAGAATTTCTTCCTCAAGTATTTTATAGATTTGGTCAAGATCATATTGATCCTGTTCCTGAACGTGCATGTTTTCATAATCCAATGGTGGAACTACAAAACCATTGTTTCCGTGGTTTACAAATTCCACGATCCATCCATCATTGGTAGAAAAATTGACAGCGCCATTCATGGATGCCGTCATTCCACTGGTACCAGAAGCTTCTCTTGGAACCCTTGGATTATTCAACCAAAGATCAGATGCCTGCTTGAGTCTCTTACTAAGTCCGAGTTCATAGCCTGTACAAACCGCTACATTGTCATAATGCTTGCTGAGGTGAACTAGGTGATTGAATTCTGTAATGGCAGGATAATCAACCGGGTAAGGTTTACCTGCCCAAATACACTGCACTGGATATTTTTTACTCGAAAGCAAGGCTTCAAAGCGTTGCTTATCACGCGTAATAAGGTCGGCGCGTTTGTAACCGGCAAAACGCCTGGCCCACACAATGGTGAATACATCAGGATCAAGCAACTTTCCAGTTTGGTCAGCCACCACATCGAATGCTCTCTTCTTCAAAAATCTTTTTCTGTCGATGAAGCGTTCATCATTTTGTTCATCCATTGCAAAGTACAATTGCTTGTCGGACCAATATCTCCAATTCTGTGAATTGGTTACATGAATAATTGGACAAATATTTTCATATTTACTCCACATTTTTCTACTCACATTGCCGTGCAATTCAGAGACGGCATTTGAAAGACGTGCCATCCTGAGAGCAACCAGAGAATGATTGAATTGATCATCTTCTAGTCCTGTGATTTGTCTGACCTTTTCCAATGAAAGTCCATTGAAATAAGACATCTTTTCACACAAATAAATATCATGCTTTTCATTACCCGCCTCTTCAGGGGTATGGGTTGTGAAAACAAGGCGCTTTTTTATTTCACTTAAATCACCTTTGAATTTTTTATACAAATAAAATGCAGAAGAAATTGCGTGTGCTTCATTCAAATGATAAACGTCAGGATTGAATCCTAACTCATCAACCAGTTTCGCACCTGCGATGCCCAATAAGATGAATTGGGCAACTTTGGTTGCAACATTTGCATCGTAGAGTCTATGTGTAATTGTTTGTGATACATAGTCATTTTCAGGACAATCGGTACTCAACAAAAACAGTGGGGCCGATTGAAATGTTTCCGGATTCAAATAAAATACTTTTACCCAAACAGGTGCATCGTGAATTGTTATTGAGAATTTAATTCCTGTATCCTCCAGAAAATTATAAATTTTTTCGTTCCACTGAACCTGTAACGTTTGATCTTGGTTTCTCGCCTGGTCATAGTAACCATACTTCCAAAGTATCCCAATACCGATCAGGTTTTGTTTCAGTTCATATGCACTTCGGAGGTGTGATCCTGATAAGAAACCCAAGCCGCCGCTATAAATTTTGAGGGGTTGATGAACAGCAAATTCCATGGAAAAATAAGCCACTTTTTTTGCATAACTAGGGTCGATCGAGTAAGGTACTTTGTAATGGTGGAAACTTGACATGTTCTATTTTTTCAAAAATGAAGTCGCAAGATACCCCCAAAATTTCATACCTGAAAATTTAATATGTAACATGTACGCATCTGATTCTCAACTCTCTGCAGCATGAAATGAAGTTGCAATATCGTGGGTTAGTGCTAGCTTCAATTTTCCCCTCATTCACTTATCTTGCAACAAATGAAGCTATGCTAAGATTCATTTCAATAATATTGGTTTTCCTCTTGCTTTTTTCTTGCGGTAAAAAGGCAAAAGACATAAATGGTGATGAGCCAATTGAGGCCATCGATTTTATTATGGCGTTTCCTGAAAAGCCGCTGCCGATTATGTTCAACAATGCTGATCTAAAAAAAAGTGAGCCCGATAGTTTACTCATCAAGAAAACATCACTACTTGCGTTTATTCCAGACAGTTTATTTAAAAAATCTTTTGGTAATACAAACAACATTAAGTTCTTTAGGAAAGCCCATTACAAGGCTGATTCAGAAGAAACATACTTATTCCTCATAGCAACGCAAAAGGAAAAAAAAGTGGCCTATATCATTTGCTTTGATAAAGACCTAGTATACCGTGCTGGCATGGAATTGATAGAAAACAATATGAATCAGGACATCAGCATTGAGGGTGGAATGGATAAAAAAATGACCGTTGTAAAACAAAGGAACAAACAATCCAAGGATGGTAAACTCATTTACAACAAAAGTGCATACGTATATAATACAGAGGGACTGTTTACGCTGATCTTAACAGAAAGCAACGAGCAGTTGGAAGAAGCATCGATCTATAATCCGATTGACAGCTTTCCGAAAAAGGGTCCTTTTTCCGGCGACTATATGATTGACAAGAAAAATTTTATTTCCATTCGGGATGGCGTTAAAGCTGACAGGCTGTTGTTCTTCATTGCAATATCTAAAAAGTCGGGCAACTGTGAAGGCAGTCTCCGTGGCGACATGACCCAGGTGAAACCCCGGGTATTTCAATATAACAAGGCAGATGACCATTGCATCATCGAATTCACGTTTACTAAAAAGAGTATACAAGTAAAGGAACTGGAAGCTTGTGGTAACCACCGAGGCGTTAGGTGTTCGTTTGATGGGCAGTTTAAAAGGGGGAGGTAATACAGACGTAAGATGTAAGACATAAGACGTAAGAATTCAGACGTCAGGAATCAGATTTCGCCCCATTCTCATCATCCCCGTCCTCTGCGAAAGACGGTGATGGGGAGTTTCAGGAATCAGACGTCAGACGACAGGAATCAGACTTCTCCCCATTCTCGTCTCCCGAAGGGGACGAGGATGCATTCTGACTTGTCCTAAAATAGGTTTACACAAAAACTATTTAAAATGGAT
>CANJEF010000189.1 GCA_947472965.1 Sphingobacteriales bacterium | reverse complement strand
AGCACTGAGTGATGTGGATTGGAACAGCGCAAAAGTTTCAATCGACAAGTTCCCCAATGCAAAAAAATACCATGATTTCAGGATCATGCTGGATGAAATGAAAAACGATATTGATGCCGTTACCATTTCGACTCCAGACCACTTCCATGCCTATGCAGCGATGGCTTGCATGGAAATGGGGAAACACGTTTATGTGCAAAAGCCGCTTACACATAACATTGCCGAAGCAAGGTTACTTACTGAAACAGCCAGAAAATACAAGGTAGTTACCCAAATGGGAAACCAAGGTGCTTCAAACCCAGAACAAAAAGTGGCGATGGATTGGTTTGATAAAGGATTAATTGGAAACGTACATACCGTTAATATATGGACCAACAGACCAGTATGGCCTCAGGGAATTCCAGTGCCAACAGATAAGCCTGCACTACCGGCTTCCATGACTGCAAACGAATGGAATACCTGGCTGGGGCCTGCTAAGTATGTTGATTATAATCCATTATACCATCCATTTAAATGGAGAGGCTGGTGGAATTTTGGTACCGGTGCATTGGGTGATATTGGATGTCATACAATAGATTCTCCTTTCAGAATTCTTGGACTTGGTTATCCTACTGAAGTAGAATGCAGTGTGGGTGCAGTTTTCATAAAGGATTGGTCACCTGAATACATTCCCGATGGATGTCCTCCTTCATCGCATGTTGAAATTAAATTCCCTGCAACAAAGAAAAATAAAACGCCAATGAAAATGGTATGGATGGATGGTGGCATAAAGCCATTCCACCCCGATCAACTACCTGCTGATCTTCCACTAAGCGATGATGGTAATGGTGAGAATGGTGTTTTCCTTCATGGCACAAAGGGTTTGATGACAATCAGCATGTATGGCAACGACCCTAAGATCTATTTGAACAATGGAGAAAGAATTACAATGCCTAAACCTGAAAAAAATGAATTGAAATCATTGCCAGAATTTGGACACCAGATTTCATGGACAGAAGCATGTAAAGCAGGTTTTAATAGCAATGAACATAAAGCATTAAGCTCTTCGTTTGATTACTCTGGTCCTTTGACAGAAACTGTTTTGATGGGTAACCTCGCCATTAGAAGCTATATGTTGAAGAGAAAAGGAGCAAACAATAGAGATGAGTTTTACGGAAGAAAGAAATTGCTTTGGGATGGCGCAAGCATGAAGATTACCAATTTTGATGATGCCAACCAATTTGTAACCAGAGACTACAGAGAAGGCTGGAAAGTTGGATAGAATCATCATTCTCCAAAATAAAGAACATTTCAAAAGGCATCCAATCGGATGCCTTTTTTTATATGATCATTGTCTGTAATGATTTTCATTATTGTTTCAGAATATGATCTGTGTGAATTTCAAGATAAATTCTATCACCATGGAATCAATGGAAAGCATTACATCAGTCCTTTCACATCTCAAGGAAATGGGGTGGGACCATGAATTCAAGGTTACAGAAACTAATAAGCTAGAATTGAATGGCCGCACTTATCAAACAAAAGATATAGAACTCGTTCAAACATATCGTTTTGAGGACGACACCGACCCTTCGGAGCAGGCAATCATCTACATCATAAAAACACCAGATCAAATGCATGGATATAGCATTGATTCCTACGGAATATATTCCAACCACAACAATGACGCCTATTCTAACTTTATCCTAAACCTTCAACAACACCTTGCATTCGTAAAATAATGAATGATGCCCTCGAATTCGGCGGGTAGAATGTAAGCGAGTAATCAATTCTTTTGTATATTGATATCCTAAATTATTTCTATGAAGTATATCATTATCATGCTGCTTTGTGTTTTGTCATTTGCATCGCAGGCGCAAAAGAAAAAAAATGAATCGGTGCAACAAGCGCCTTCACCAGACAGCATTTTTACAGCGTTGAAATGGCGCAATGTTGGTCCACTTCGCGGAGGAAGGGCCAATGCGGTATCTGGCGTGAATGGCAACAACCTGAAATTTTATGTGGGCTACACCGGTGGCGGCGTTTGGACAACAGAAGATGGTGGAGTGAACTGGAAAAATATTTCTGATGGCTTTTTCTCAGTTGGTTCAATTGGTGAAATTGCTGTTTCGGAATCAGATCCTAATGTGGTGTATGTGGGAACAGGCGAACACGCTGTTAGAGGAGTAATGACCAGCTATGGCAATGGTGTTTACAAATCAACCGATGCCGGCAAAACATGGAAAAACATTGGCTTGGAGAAAACAAGGCATATCGCTGATATCGCCATTCATCCCAACAATCCTGATATTGTTTATGTAGCAGGACAAGGAACGGTTCATGGTCCTAATAACGACCGTGGTGTTTTCAAATCAACTGATGGTGGTGCCACTTGGAAAAAAGTACTATATATTAATGATAGCACAGGTATTTCATCCTTATCAATGGATATGAACAACCCACGCATACTTTATGCAGCATCATGGGAACATAGGAGATTTCCTTGGACGGTATCCAGTGGTGGACCAGGTTCGGCCATCTGGAAATCAACGGATGAAGGCAATACATGGACTAAGCTTGCAACAGGTCTTCCAAAAACAATTGGGAAAGTCGGCATCAGTGTTTCACGTGCAAACTCCAACAGGGTATTCGCAATTGTTGAAACTGAAAAAAGCAAATCAGGTCTATACCGATCTGATGATGCAGGAAAAAGTTGGGCCTTGCTTTCTAACAACCAAGACATCTGTTCACGCTCATGGTATTATATGGAAGTATTTGCAGACCCGAAAAATGACAATGTTGTCTATGTGTTGAATGCGCCTATGATGAAATCCATTGATGGTGGAAAATCATTTTTACCTGTAAGGGTTCAACATGGAGATACACATGATCTTTGGATCAATCCAAAAGATAACAATATCATTGCACTTGGAGATGATGGTGGCGCAGAAATAAGTTTTGATCAAGCACGTTCATGGTCTACTGTCATGAACCAACCTACCGCACAATTTTATAGAGTAAATACTGATAATGTATTCCCTTATAAATTATATGGAGGACAACAAGATAATAGCTCTGTGATTGCAGCCAGCAGAAACAATACCGGGGCACTAACTGAACGCGATTGGACTTTTGGTCCGGGATGTGAATCAGCTTTTATGGCTTTTGATCCAAATGATCCAACACTTGTTTTTGGCGGTTGCTATCAGGGATATATTGAAGTGTTGAATAGAAAAACAAACGAATCAAAAGATATTCAAGCTTATCCTACAATGAACCTTGCCATACAGCCAAAAGAAATGAAATACAGGTTCAACTGGAATGCTCCCATTGTGGCATCACCACATGATTCAAAAACAATCTATCATGGTGGAAACGTTTTGTTGAAAACAACCAATGGTGGAATGAGCTGGGAAGAAATTAGTCCGGATCTTACAAGAAACGAAAAATCAAAACAAGGTCCAGGTGGTATTCCTTTCACAAATGAAGGTGCAGGTGGAGAAAATTATAATACCATTTTTTATGTAACCGAATCCCCAATTGAAAAAGGAGTAATATGGACAGGTAGTGACTGCGGATTAGTCAATGTTACACTTGATGGCGGAAAAACATGGACCAATGTAACCCCAACCGATCTTGCAGAATCACAAATAAATAGTATTGAGTTATCATCTTTTGATAAAGGGCTGGCGTATGTTTCTGCAACTCGTTATAAATTCAATGACTATGGAGCCTATGCATACAAGACTACTGACTATGGTAAAACATGGACAAAGATCAACAATGGTGTAAAGACAGATGACTTCATCAAAGTAATCAGAGAAGATAAAAAGAATAAAAATATTTTATACGCAGGAAGTGAAAGGGCCTTCTACCTTTCAACAGATGCCGGTAATCAGTGGCAGGTATTTCAACGGAATTTGCCGATAGTGCCTGTTACAGATATGATGATCAGGGATAATGATCTTGTAGCAGCTACAGCAGGAAGGGCATTTTGGATTCTGGATGACTTGGGAGCAATACAACAATATGCCAGCGGAACTACAATGAAAATATTTACGCCAAAACCATCTTATAAATATGGTGGCGGTGCAGGTCTTCCTGAAGATGTTGCAAAAGGTGGACAAAATGCTCCTGATGGAGTAATACTTGATTATGTATTGCCGGAAGTACCGGAGAATGCAATATT
>CANJEF010000188.1 GCA_947472965.1 Sphingobacteriales bacterium | reverse complement strand
GCAGCATTGCCAATTTTACCTTCTTCTATAAAGCGTGTTAAACCTGCACCACCAATGATTGAAGGCTTAAGACCTGCATAATCAAGGATATCAAATAACATAGCAGTTGTTGTGCTCTTTCCTGAAGTTCCACCCACGGCAATTGTTCTTTTTTCCATGGCGATTGATGCAAGAAGTTCACTGCGCTTCAGGATTTTTTTTTCAAGTCGTTTTGCAGCCTGCACTTCAGGTACAGAATCTTCTACAGCGGTAGAAACAACGACTATATCCGTTTTTTCGGATACACCCAATCCATTTTGAGGATAACAAAATATTCCTTCGTTTTCGAGGGCAGTCTTGGTAGCATTAAACTCCCCTTCAACAAACTGTCTATCAGAACCACTCACTTCATGACCGGCAAATTTTAGGTACTGCGCAATTGCACTCATTCCAGTACCAGCAATGCCGATGAAGAAGTAATTAATGGGAGATTTCATGATTTGAAATAAGACATAAGATGTGAGATGTAAGAGATAAGATGTAAGACATAAGACGTAAGATGTAAGTAATACAAATCGATGATTGTACAGTAGATGAAGTTTAGAATATAAAACCTAACGTTAAGATATAAAAATAAATGTTTTACATCTTATCTCTTACATCTTACATCTTATGTCTTATGTCTATACCCTAATTAAGACTTCTAAAATCAACAGGCACAAGTTTACTCACTCCTTGTTCCTGCATGGTTACCCCATAAATCACATCAACGGATGCCATGGTGGTTTTGTTATGGGTGACCATGATAAACTGCGACTCCTTGCTGAACTGTCTGATCATGTTAGTAAACTTGAAAACGTTCGCATCATCCAATGGTGCATCAACCTCATCCAAAATACAGAATGGAGCTGGCTTAATAAGATAGATTGCAAACAACAAGGCTGTAGCTGTCAGTGTTTTTTCTCCTCCACTCAACTGTGCAATTGAAGCCGGACGTTTTCCTTTGGGCTTTGCAATGATATCAACGCCGGTCTCTGAAAGATTAGAAGGATCCTCAAGAATCATATCGGCCGTATCCTCTTCCGTGAAGAGGGCCTTGAATACCTTTTGAAAATTCTCCCTCACCTGATTGAATGTATCAAGGAATTTCTGATTTGCTGTTGTTTCAACCTCTTGAATGGTTTGCATCAATGAGTCCTTGGCTTCAACCAAATCATTCTTCTGCTCCATGATGAAGTCATATCTTTTCTTCATTTCAATAAAGGCCTCAATGGCAGTGGGGTTAACCTCGCCAATATTTTCAAGCCTTTTCTTCATTTTGTCACAACTCGCTTGCAAATCTTCAAGTGACTCTTCTGTCTCCCTCGACTCGTCTAGGATTTGCTCTATGTCAACCTTGAATTCAACACTCAATCTCTCTTTGATTCCTGCGAGTTGGAACCTCAACTCATTAATTTTATCCTTCACCAAACCGAGAAGATGATCTACCTGGTCTTTGTTTTTTATGAGATGTCTCAATTCGCTTTCTTTTTCATTAAGCGAATTACGAAGGTTATGATACGATTGGTCGGCATCATTCAGTGTTTTGCCATCTGTATCCTTGCGCCTGTAGAATTCAATGAGTTCCTTCTCAATTAACGCAAGTTTTTCAGCTGTTTCTTGAATGGTAGCATTCGCTTCAGTTAACTGTGTACTACTGTTTTCAATTTGCGACTTTAACTCAACCAGCTGATTCGTCTTGAACGCAGATTCCTGGTTGATGGCGGCTAACTTGTTTTGTTGTTTCGCTAGTGAAAGGTTGCCTTCGTTATAATTTGATGTAATCGAATTATAGGCAGCTTCAGCAGTTGAATAATCCTTCTCCACAGATTGTATTTGGGTAGTAAGTCCTTGCAATTCTGCATTGAACAATTCAAGCGAAGCTTTGTGCTCCACCATGGAATCTTTTCCTTGCTGAAGTTGCTTTTCAAAATCAACCAACCTCACTGAAGCACTTGCTTCAGAGGCAGTAAGCGACTCTATTCTGTTTTGTGAACCAAACAGTTGGTTTGAAAGCTGCTGTATCTTCTGTTGTGATTCAACAATTGCTTTTTCCTTAAGCTGATTATTAAACTCAAGTACCAGGTCGTGCTTCGTCTTAATTTTTTCTTTCAAGTCACTCACAACAAGATCTTGCACACCAATGGCTTCTGCAAGCTTTTCCAAGTTCTTTGCCCGTCCAATCTTGTTTCCTTCAAATAGACCTACGCTTCCACCTGTGAGTGAAAACTTTCCCTTAACATATTTTCCCGTACGTTCAAGAACAACATGTCCATTTGCATTTTCGAGTGCGGCCTCATCTTCAGCAATAAAAACATTGGCCAATAAAAATTTGATAAGGTTTGAATGTTGCGCATCGTATTCAACAATGTCGATAGCTGAAATCGTTCCTGGAACTGGATTGGAAGCGATTGGCTTTGATCCAAACTCTTCGTTCAATTTATCAAGAAGAAAAAAGTTCGCCTTGCCTTTTTTGTTATTTTCCAAAAGGTGGATGGCTTGCAATCCTTCTTGCAGGTTATTTACAACATAATAATTCAAATAGGGTTCCAACACATTTTCAACTGCCGCACGGAATTCTTCTTTCACATAGATGATATCGGAAAGAATTGGTGATTTATGGTTCCAACCGGTATTCTCATGAAGAAACTTTACGCTATCCGGATAGCCTTCCATGGAATCAACCATGCTCTTCAAAAGAGCAAATTCATTCTTCTTCGCATCAAGCTTTCGGCTTTCGTCTGCCAAATGACTGCGAAGCTCTTCAAGCTGTGATTGTGTAATCAATATTTGAGACTTCGCTTCTTCGTGTTGTTTCTGAAGTTCCAAAAGTCGTTTTTCTTCTTCTGACAATGAACCTTCCGTTTCAGTTTTTTGTACACCGAGGGTAGTCAGTTGCGATTGTCTTTGTGCTGATTCTTCCTTGATTTGAGAAACAGATTTTTCCAAGTTGGCCATGGAGGTTTCCCTGATAGCTACATTTTTTTCAGCATCGAATTGACTTCGTTGAACCTGTTGATTTTTTCTTCTCAATTCATCTAATGTAACACGCTTCTGATCAAATGCTGCCCTGTTTTGATCCACCATTGCCTTCAGCTCTTCAACCTTGGTATGCAATGCCTTGAGCTTTACTTCTTCTTCTGCAATTTGCGTTTGAGAAAATGCAATACTTTCTTCAAGGCCGGCCGATTGTCCGCCCGCTTTTGATAGAAATTCGTTGAGCGACTTTTCCTTTTCCTGTAAATATTTTAAACTCTGGTTTGCAAGATTTTTATCGTTTTCCTTTGTACGGATTTGATTGATCAGTTCATTGAAAGCCCCTTGCAGTTGTTGAAGCTTTTTTTCCTCTTCAACAAACTGAAGCTTTTGCTTTTCAACATCAGCTTCTGCAGTTGCTATCTGGGCTTCTATTTCAATTTTTCGATCGGCATCATTTTGCTGCTGCTCAGTTAATTCCTTGTACTGAATATTGAAACCTTCCAGTGCAGCCTTTGCAAGTTCTATGGAGGCTACTTTGTATTCTTTTTTTATCTCATAATACTTCTCAGCCTTTTTAGCCTGGCTTTCAAGCATTTTAAGCTGGTTGTGAATTTCAAAAAGTAAATCTTCAATCCTGGCAAGGTCTTGCTCAGTTGCATCAAGCTTTAATTTCGCTTCCTTTTTTCTTGTCTTATAAATACTGATTCCCGCAGCTTGTTCAAGCATTTTTCTACGGCTATTCTCTTTGTCCTTGATGATGTCATCAACCATCCCTAATTCTATGATTGCATAACTATCATTGCTGATACCTGTATCAAGGAAAAGATTGTGAATATCCTTCAACCTACATTGAACGTCATTCAACCTGTATTCACTTTCGCCACTTTTGTAAAATTTTCTTGTTACCGTAACGGTATTGAATTCAGTTGGAAGTAAATTTTTTGTATTGTCGAACGTCAAACTAACTTCAGCCAATCCGCTTGGGCCCCTGGTTTTAGAACCATTGAAGACGAGGCTCTCCAGATTTTCACTACGCAGGTTGCTGATTTTATGTTCACCAATTACCCAACGTATTGAATCAACGATATTGCTTTTGCCGCAGCCATTTGGACCAATGATACCGGTTATTCCTTCATCGAAATTGATCACTGTTTTATCTGCGAAACTCTTAAACCCCTTTATTTCTAAACTCTTTAATCTCACTGCATTACAATT
>CANJEF010000187.1 GCA_947472965.1 Sphingobacteriales bacterium | reverse complement strand
TATGGAACGGTTGCGGAAAATGCAGGATGAAACAAATGGCTTCAATACGTTCATTCCACTTAAATTTAGGAACCATGACAATGAAATGAGCCATATTCCTGAATCAAGTGTTATTGATGATATGAAAACGTATGCAATGTCAAGGATATACCTTGATAACTTTTCTCATATCAAAGCCTACTGGCCGATGTTGGGTAGAGAACAAGCCCAGCTAAGTCTTTCGTTTGGTGTTAACGACATGGATGGCACGATTGATGATTCAACTAAAATCTATTCCATGGCAGGAAGTGAAGAACAAAATCCAACCCTCACTACAGAAGAGTTGGTATCCATGATCAAACAAGTTGGAAGAGAGGCGGTTGAAAGGGATACACTTTATAATGTCATAAGAAAGTATTGAAAACCAACGGTGCAAACTAAAATTTCAAGAAAATAAAATGTTAGCACTCACTCAAGCTAACCGGAATTTGTAAAGCCAATCCACCTTCTGATGTTTCTTTATACTTGTTATTCATGTCCACCGCAGTTTCCCACATGGTTTTAATTACAGTATCCAATGAAACCTTCGCATAATCTGGTGCACCTTGTAATGCCAGTTGGGCTGCAGTGATGGCCTTGATAGCACCCATTGTATTTCGCTCTATACAAGGTATTTGAACCAACCCCCCTATCGGGTCACAGGTCATCCCCAAGTGATGTTCCATCGCTATCTCTGCAGCCATCATCGCTTGCCGCTGACTTCCACCCAAGCTTTCGCATAATGCAGCTGCAGCCATTGCACTTGAAACACCAATTTCAGCCTGACAACCACCCATGGCAGCAGAAATGGTAGCCCCCTTTTTAAATAAACTACCAACCTCAGAAGCCGAAAGGAGAAATTCAACTATTGAATTATCATCGGTCCTGTCACAAAAAATAACCATATACATTAGCACTGCAGGGATAACACCTGCTGCTCCATTAGTAGGCGCTGTAACCACCCTACCGAAAGAAGCATTCTCCTCATTTACGGCTAGCGCAAAACAACTTACCCAATCAATAATATAACTGAAATCCTTGCCACCATTTTTAATGCACAGCATCCACTCTGCTATGTCAGCGTAGTGCTGACCACCAATAAGCTTTCGATTCAAATCAAAGGCACGCCTTTTTACATCCAACCCACCTGGAAGCATACCACTGGCATGGCACCCCCTAAACATGCAATCTAGCATGGTCTTCCAAATCAAGACCAACCCACTTCGTATATCAGCTTCTCCTCGCCAGGCCAATTCATTTTCTAATACAACACCATGAATTGGCAAGCCTGTCTTTCTGCACCAATGCAACAAATCTTCCGCAGATTGAATAGGAAAGGGTAATTCTACACCATGCACATATTTCTCGTTCTCATTTTCCTCTTCTACAAACCCTCCACCCACCGAGTAGTATGTCTTTGCAATTTTCTCACCTGAGCTTAATTCAAGTAGGAAGGTCAGTCCATTTGCATGATAAGGCAGACATTCACTTTTTAGAAAAACGATATCATCTGTCATATCAAAATCAATCTCGTAAATCCCACAGAGGCATATCTTCTTTTTGTTTACGATTTGCTCAAGGCTGGGTTCAATTGCACTTACATCCATGCTGACTGGATCCAATCCAGATAAACCAAACACGACAGCCTTATCTGTACCATGTCCCTTGCCTGTTTTTGCCAGTGACCCATACAGCATGATTTTGACTGATAGGGTCTTGGAAATATCAAATTGGCTTTCAACAAAAGAAATAAATTTCTGGGCAGCACGCCAGGGTCCTAGTGTGTGTGAACTGGATGGGCCTATTCCAATTTTATAAATGTCGAAAACAGAAATCGACTTATGCATATGAAGGATTGGGCATTTTGCTGACAAGGTAAAATTGACTTGAATTTACCAAACAACCTAATATGATTGGAAGAATGATACTAGGTGTCAAATTATAATCAATTTGCTTAAAAATGTTGCTGCATAAAAAATAATTCCTTTATATATTTGAGGTATGAAAATATCTTTACTCTGCCTCTTCATAACATTTTACAGCCTATCCGTAGAAGCACAAGACAAACAATCTTCCGATGCCATATTGGGCATTTGGAAAACAGGTTCAGGCAACGGCAAAGTGGAAATTTATAAAAAAGGAGATCAATACCTTGGGAAAATAGTGTGGCTTGTTGAGCCAACTGACCCCAAAACAGGAAAACCCAAGACCGACATCATGCACCCAGATAAAGCACTTCATGGCCGTCAGTTGCTAGGATTGATAAACCTTTGGGGATTTGGATACGACGGAAACAATAAATGGGATGGTGGACATATTTATGACCCTAAAAACGGGAAGGAATACAAATGCACCATTACCTTGAAAGATAAAAACACCCTGAATGTAAGGGGCTTCATAGGCATATCAATGATAGGTAGAACAGACGCGTGGTCACGTTCTGCACTTTAATTTTTTTTTGCAAAGAGATTATTTAGCCAATCGAAACAAGCTGAACCTCAAAAATGAGTACACTGTTTGGAGGTATTGATCCTGCAGATTGTGAACCATATCCTAATGATGGTGGCAAATAAAGCATAATTTTTCCGCCTGGCTTAATTAGCTGTACTCCATACTGCCATCCTAAAATAACCTGGTTAAGTCCAAAGCTAATAGGTGAATTTGAGGTTTGGTCAAATATCATTCCGTTTGTCAAGGTACCCTTATAAAAAACGGTCACTTTCGAAGTGGCTGTAGGATTATTTCCAGTTCCTTCGGTGATGATCTTGTAATAAAAGCCCCTGCTGTCTTTCACGGCATCAGTAATGCCAGCACGTTTGATGTATTCTTCCAATGTTTCTGAGTTTTCTGTTTTTTTACAACCTGATAAAATAAAAAGAAATAGTGATGATAATAATATGAGCCTCAACTTCATATCGGATATTTTTTTGCAAAGATGATCAAAAAAATCAAATATTGAACATTTAAATATGATGTTGTATCAGTTAGCCGTTTGATAACCTTACTATTTGGAAAAACTGCATGCCAATCATTGTTTTCGCTCTTTTGCCCTGAGCTCAAGATATTGCTGCTCAAGTTTTTCCCACCTGAATTTTCTGTTTAACAGGGAGACAAAAACCGTTATCAATAAAACGGCTATCACCAGAACAGTAGGGCTGAATTGACTTATTCCAACAGCGTCGGCACGCTTATACCAAAATTTACCCAGCAAAAAATTGACAATAAGAGGTACTGAAAATAAAATTCCAACCGGAAGCCCGAACATCAATTGATGCGTCAACTTCCGTTCCTTCTCCCTTTGAGCTTCCCAATAAGCGAGAAATTTTCTTTCTTCTTCTGTAATTGACATAAATATTATCTAATTTACATACAATCAAGACATAAACAAAGTTGCGGCAACACAAAGAATCATCTTTTCGATTCATACACTACACCGAGAATTCTTTCCTCTGCTTTCAGCACACAACCCATTTTGCCATAAATAAATCAGGCGATGAAACCGAAACAACTTAAGGCCTTTCTGGCAACTGCATTTTTTGCCATGTTGGATATCGTTCTTGTGATCACAAACAATGATGAGTTCAGGCTGTTTTCCAAGCCATTTATCATTCCTTCAATCATTGGGATCTATGTCTTTTCCCAAGAAGAAAACAAGATAAACTGGAAAAATGACATGGTTCTTTTCGGGCTTACCGCTTCTTGGGTAGGTGATATTTTATTGCAAATGGATGGTCTATTTATACCCGGATTACTGGCTTTTCTGTTGGCGCATATTTTTTATATCAAATTTTTTATATCAACCAAATCAGAAAACACTTCGTTCTTTAAGTTAAGGCCAGTTATGCTTATCGCCGTGCTTGCATACTTGATTGAACTCATGAATTTATTGTGGCCGCACCTGGCATCAATGAAAATTCCTGTTTTAGCTTATGGAATAACAATTAGCGTAATGCTATCGGCTGCCTTATGGCAATATCAAAAACTGGATAACAAAACAGCCTTTTTAATGATTATTGGAGCAACGTTTTTTGTTTTATCTGATTCAATCTTGGCAATAAATAAATTCAAGACCCAGTTCGAACATGCCCGTATTATGATTATGACCACCTACATCTTCGCCCAACTATTTATTGTGATTGGAGCAATCAGATACAGAATAACGAATTAAAAAAAAGGTCCTGTGAAAACACAGGACCTTCAATATCAAAACACTGAATTTTAGTAATCCATGCCG
>CANJEF010000186.1 GCA_947472965.1 Sphingobacteriales bacterium | reverse complement strand
TGCTAATGCTTGGTTTTTCTGGTTGCATTACAAAGCCTGTTGACCAACAAATGCTCCAGGAAAAATTAGGAAATTATTTTTCTATCTCTCACGATAAAGGCAAGAATGAAAAACTCATTCAAGACAAGATTATTAAAAACTTACTGGATCTTTCTCAAGGCGATAAAGTACAGGAGTCCAAACTTTATGCTTCATTACTGGAGGAGATTAATTTAGCCTTGGTTTCATGGAAGGAATGCATAAAAACAAACAGTTGGGATATTGCAAAAAAAACACTCCATCGCCAAAAGGTGATGATAAATTCTGTTGGAATAGACTCATATGATCTACTCATTCATGAATTAGAAGATGATTCGTTGCATAAGTCTGAATCTGAACATAAGTTGATGTACATGCAATTGATAAAACTTTTTCAGCACATCAAGGACAGGTTCGAGGGTGTTTAAGCAGCCTCACCAATTTAACAATAGCCTGTTGTTTTTTCTTTCAGTATCCGCGGTTCTTTTCAAAGGATCAATTTCGACTCTTCGTAAATCAACTAATTTCCGATCAATTTCAATGGTATAGGTTGGATGTGTCCATTTCCATGGAGATCCCTTTGTTCTTTTTACTGAAGGCTCCTCATTGGGTTTCTCACCGAACATAAGGTATTGAGGGATATAGCCTACTTCCTTATCCCCATTTTTGAATTCCAATTCAATATCAAGCGGCAATGGCATCGTGCCATAATTCCTAAACCTGATGTTTGTTTTACCATTGTTCTCCCAGAGACTATCAATACCATAATCAATGGTCTTGTTAGTATTTACATAGAAATCCTTATACCAATCAAGCTGTATTCCACTTTTCTGCTCTGCTATCCGTATGAAGTCATTTACATTGGGATGCTTGAACTTCCAGGTATTAAAATATGCAAGCAAAATACTGTCACGCATCGCCGCACCTACAATGTAGCCCAGCTGCTCCATGAACACTTCCCCTTTGGAATAAGCGTTGATGCTATACCCTGTATTGGTATTGTATTGATCAGAATGGGTAGTTAATGGCTCGTTGAACTCACTCTTTGATAGCATGATATAAGAATCAAAGGCTCCCTGGTGTGGAAAAGAATCTGAAAATCCATTCATCATGTTGTTCACTCTTGCTTCAGCGTAGCTGGTAAAACCTTCGTCCATCCAGGCATACAGGGATTCATTGGTGCCAAGCATCATTTGGTACCATGAATGCATCCATTCATGAATAACAACGCCATGGCCAGCTCCTTTCAACAATGTTGCCATGGGATATTCCATGCCACCATCTCCAGCTTGGATAAACGAGTATTGTTTGTAGGGATATTCTCCGAACGATTTATCTATATAGGGTAATGCTTTTGATGCAAAGACAAGTACCGAATCCCATTCGTTTTTGTATTCACTGATGAAGGTGTTCAAATTCTTGTTGACTTTTGCTCTTGCCGGAAGTTCATTGAATTGATTAGCCAGTGCCGTTGAATCAATTTTGTAAAAGGAATGAAGGATCGTACCCTTGCGTACAAGCTTTGAATTATGAATGAAGTTGGGATCTGCCGCCCAAACAAAATCATGCACATTTGGTGCGAGGAATTTCCAAGTTACTCTATTTCCTTTGGGTTCTTTATAAGGTAGTTTACTGTATTGCTCATAACCATGACCAATTTCATGCGGATTTTGCAAATAACCTGTTCCGCCTATAACAAAATTCTTATCAATGTTGATGTTCACTTCATAATCTCCCCAAACACCATAAAATTCTCTCGCTACATAGGGTGTTGGATGCCAACCTTGATAATCATACTCACTGAGTTTTGGATACCATTGCGCCATGCTAAACCTTACCCCTTCAGCATTATCCCTGCCACTCCTTCTGATCTGCACTGGAACCTGGGCTTCAAAATCCAATTCTATGGTGACTTTTGACTTGGGAAGTATTACTTTGCTCAATTCAACTTTGAGGATGGTTTCATATAACGTGGTTTTTTGGGGTACCCCATTTACCTTCAGATTGGACACGTGTTGATAGCCAATTTCATCTGGGGTAAGCTTCGAAATCCTGTCCTTTACCCTTCCATCCCAATCGCTTCTTCCCCTTACCATCTTCTTCCCAAGTTCTATGCTGCGGGCATCCATCATGCTACCTGGCTGAAATGCATTCCAGTAAAGGTGATAATACAACACCTTGAGGGTGTCTGGAGAATTATTCCAATAGTCTAGTTTTTGCTTTCCTGACAGCTTGTTATTTTTATCATCTACAGTTACATCCATTTTGTAATGAACCTTCTGTTGCCACCTGTCAACCTGGGCTATTGATTTAGTTGCTGTAAAAAACAGCGTAGTAAGTAAGATGTATGCAGGAAAGAAATGTATTTTGTTCATTTTTGATTTTTTTACTTGATGAATGTGTTCATTCACTCCTTGAATATATTAATTTGACAATTTATGAATGTTTTTTGGCAATAATGTCAATGATCTTTATTTTTGCAGCATGTTATCAACATTTCATACCCATCATCATTTCCTACCCAACGGGTAAGTCCTGATGTTATGTCAATATAATTGGGCTTGCCTTTGGTAAGCCTTTTTTATTTTTAAAATAACCCAACGCCACATGAACAACGGACCTTTTTTACGAATCGCAGTACAGAAATCAGGTAGATTATACGAAGATTCTGTCAGCCTCTTGAAGGAATGCGGTATAGACCTGCGCAACGTGAAGGATCGGCTGAAAACTGTATCGGAAAACTTCCCGCTGGAAGTGCTTTTTTTAAGGGATGATGATATTCCAGAATATGTTGAAGACGGGGTTGCTGATATTGGCATTGTAGGGCAAAATGTATTGGGCGAAAAAAATCGAAAGGTAAACTCGGTTGAGGAGCTTGGATTTGGGAAATGCCGCTTATCGATTGCCGTGCCCAAGGCAATGGATTATTCTACTATTAAAGACCTTGATGGAAAGCGCATTGCTACGAGTTATCCCGGTTTAGTTAAAGCCTATTTGAATCAAAATGGTATCAGCGCTTCCATTCATGAAATCAGCGGATCAGTAGAAATCGCACCGGGTATTGGGTTGTCTGACGCAGTAGCTGATTTGGTAAGCAGTGGGGGAACCCTTTTTATAAATGGACTTAAAGAAGTTGAAACCATATTAGATTCTCAGGCAGTGTTGATTGCGAATCATGCCTTAGGTGGAATCAAGCAATCGATTTTGGAGAAACTGTTGTTTAGGATTCGAGCGGTAAAAAAAGCCAGCAAGAGTAAGTATGTGTTGTTGAATGCACCGAATGAAAAACTAGAAAAAATAATTCAGCTATTACCTGGAATGAGAAGTCCAACCGTACTTCCCTTAGCTGAAAGTGGTTGGAGCAGCGTTCATTGTGTTCTTAGCGAGTCAGAATTTTGGAATAAAATTGAGGAATTGAAATTGGCTGGTGCAGAAGGCATTTTGATTGTGCCTATTGAAAAAATGATACTTTAAATAATTGTATGCAAAGGATAAATTATCCATCCAAGGAAAGCTGGTCTGCATTAATGAAACGACCACTCATTGACAATAAATTATTGATTAAGTCAGTAGGTAAAATACTATCCGATGTAAAAAAGGGTGGGGATGGTGCAGTAAAGAAGTACACAAAGAAATTTGATGGTATATCTTTTCGCTCTTCAACTGTAAAGAAAAAAGATTTTACTAATGCTGAAAAAATGTTGTCAACTGATCTGAAGAACGCTATTCAGCAGGCATCTGAAAATATTCGAAAATTTCACGAGGCACAAAAGGAGCCCGTGAAAGTGATTGAAACAACAAAAGGAGTGCGTTGTTGGCGTAAGTCCATTCCCATCGAAAGGGTTGGATTATATATTCCTGGAGGTTCAGCTCCTTTGTTTTCATCCATATTGATGTTGGCAATTCCTGCTCAGCTGGCTGGCTGTAAAGAAATAGTTTTGTGTACACCACCAGCGCGTGATGGCAGCATTCATCCTGCCATTCTCTTCACCGCAAATTTGATGGGCATTACTGAAATCCATCCTTATGGCGGTGCACAGGCAATTGCAGCCATGGCCTTTGGAACAAAAAAATTGAAGAAAGTTGATAAAATTTTTGGTCCTGGTAATCAGTATGTGACCATGGCTAAGCAATTGGTTCAAATGGAGGGTGTTGCCATTGATATGCCTGCGGGACCCAGTGAGGTTTGTGTATTGGCAGACTCAACCTCGAATCCTGATTTTATTGCTGCAGATCTTTTGTCACAA
>CANJEF010000185.1 GCA_947472965.1 Sphingobacteriales bacterium | reverse complement strand
GATTCAATGGAGGCGGATTGCTTGATGACTATATGGTAGATTTAATGGTTAGGCGTTTGCGTGCATCGCTAACCAATGAAGTGCCAGGTGGAACTCCCTTCAGGTTGCCTGCTGGAATTCTTGGTCCAAAAGCTTTGTTGATCAATGAAATGGCCGGATCCGGTGGCGACTTCTTCCCATGGGTATTCAGACATCAAAAAGTGGGACCCTTGATTGGAACCCGCACCTGGGGCGGATTGGTGAAATCTTCTGTTCACTATTCCATGGTAGATGGAGGCGCATTAACGGCTCCTGATAATGCAGTATTTGATCCGATAGAAAACAAATGGATTGCAGAGAATGAAGGCGTGGCTCCAGATATTGAACAGAAACTTGATGCAGTAAGTGTTTCGCAAGGCAGGGATGTTCAACTTGAAAGGGCTGTACAGGAAGTGTTGAAGTTGCTTGAAAAAGAGCCGCTGAAAAAAATTACCTATCCAACATATTCTACGCCTGCTATTAAGAAATAAGATTTGATTAATAGAAATTAAAATTTTTCCCCATCACCGTCTCCCGCAGGGGACGGTGATGTAAGAGTAGATTATAGGTTATCAGATGTTAAAATCACGCGTGATTTTTTTGATTCCACCGCCCCGATACCTATCGCTGTCATTCCAATGATTCCTGATAATTCTTTAATTTCCATTTTTATGCTTTACTGTGAAATGATCACTGTAGTTTTCTTGTATTGAACTGCAAGGTCAGAAAAAATTTATCACAGAGTCGCCTTAATACTTGATTTGTTTGATAAGATCATGAATTTTATCGTGTCGGTTTAATTTGATAAATTCACCTTTAATGCCTCTCAAATTTGAGTCTTTTTTTGATTGAAACTTTCACAATAAAATTTTATCAGATGAAAAATTATTTATTGCCGATTTTGATACTTTCAATTGCTGTGAAATCGATGGCTCAACCTTCCCTTCCAGAGAATAAGAAGCAGCTTTTGTCAAGTATAACAAGACATGAAAAAGCGCTGATCAATATCAGTGATAGCATTTGGAATTATGCTGAAACAGCATTTGGTGAGCACCGCTCTTCAAAAATTTTGGCTGACTATGCTGAAAAAAATGGATTTAAAGTAGAGAGAGGTGTTGCGCAAATGCCAACAGGGTTCATCGCAAGTTATGGCAGTGGAAAGCCTATCATTGCTGTGTTGGGTGAGTTTGATGCCTTGCCTGGTTTGTCGCAAAAAGCGCAGCCTGATCGTGCAGTGAGGATTGAAAATGCCCCTGGGCACGGTTGCGGCCATAATTTATTTGGTGCAGGAAGTTTAGGCGCTGCACTTGCTATTAAAGAATTGATGGAAAAGGGAAAGCTGAAAGGCACTGTTCGTTTCTACGGAACCCCTGCTGAAGAGAGCGGTGGTGGAAAAAGTTTTATGGCAAGAGCCGGCTTGTTCAATGACGTTGACATCAGTTTCGATTGGCACCCGGATGCAGAAATAAAAGCGAACATGCAAAGTTCCCAGGCTGAAAAGGATTTCATAATCAACTTCAAGGGAAAAAGTTCTCATGCAGCATCTGATCCATGGAATGGCCGAAGCGCCAGTGATGCAACGGAACTTACTGCAGATGGAATCAATTATTTTAGGGAACATATCAAACCTTCAGCGAGGCTTCATTATGTTATTGATCAAGCAGGGAATGTTCCTAATGTAGTTCCAGAAAAAGCATCGATATGGTTATGGATCAGGGACTCTAAGTTAAAGGATGTAAACACCATGGAGACAAGGGTGCGTGATATAATCAAAGGCGCAGCATTGATGGCGGGTGTTGATTATACAATTACGCTACAGGCAGGAAGCTATGAAGTATTGGTGAATGAAACCGGCGCAAACGCCATGCAAAAAAATCTGGAGTTGATCGGTCCTATTACGTATACAAATGAAGAAATTGAATTTGCAAACAAGATTCAAAAAAATTATGGTGTGGAGGCTCAGGGAATTAACGGTACTATTAATCCAATTGAAAAACAAAGAGCTGATCCAGATGGAGGCTCAACTGATGTAGGAGATGTAAGCTGGTTGGTTCCTGAAGTGGGCTTGGTTGTAACAACCGCACCCGCCAAATCTCCCTGGCACTCTTGGGTGGTAGTGGCATGTGGTGGTATGAGTATCGGACATAAGGGAATGTTGTTTGCTGCAAAAGCCATGTCGCTTACTATGCTCGACATGTTTGAAAATGAAAAATTACGCAATGAAGTAAAGGCTGAATTTCTAAAGAAAAAAGGAACTGAAGTTTATGTGCCCATGATCCCAGATGGTGCACCACCAGAAAAAAATTAATCTTATTAAAAATTAAATATGCTCAAAAATATTTTTTTGTTTTTTTTCTTATTTGTTTTCGCAACATGTGCATCAGCACAAATTGATCCAAGTAAGATTGATATTGTTCGGGATCATTATGGCGTGCCACATATATATGGTAAAACAGATGCCGAGGCTTCTTATGGATTGGCATGGGCTCATGCAGAAGATGATTTTGAAACGATACAGCAAACACTGCTTGCAGGAAAAGCAATGTTGGCTTCTTACAAAGGAAAGCAGGGTGCAACAATAGATTATATCATTCATTTGTTGAGGATTCCTGAGTTGGTAGAAGAAAGATACGAGACTGACTTGAGTCCTGATTTCAAGAAATTGGTTGAAGGATACTGCGCTGGTATGAATGCTTATGCCAAACAACACCCCAATGAAGTGTTGGTTAAAAAAGCTTTTCCTGTTACACCCAAAGAACTTATTCAATGTACGGTGTTGCAGTTGTCAATCTTGTCTGGAGCAGATAAGGCGTTGACATCCATCTTCAACGGGAAAGTTCCGTTGATTGAAAATTACAAAACTGCCGGCAGCAACGCTTTTGCTTTCAATAGTGCAAAGACCACTGATGGCCAGGTTTACCTTGATATCAATGCGCATCAGCCTTTGGAAGGTCCTGTTGCTTTTTATGAAGCACACCTTAATAGTGAAGAAGGGTTGAATATTTTAGGTGCTAACTTTCCTGGAGCTCCCTGTATTCTTCATGGTTGCAATGAATATTTAGGATGGGCGCATACGGTTAATGATCCAGATAAATTGGATGTTTACCAATTGGAAATCAATCCTGGCAATAAATTTCAATACAAGTTTGATGGGGAGTGGGTAGATCTTGAAGTGAGAACCGCTGCACTGAGAGTGAAAATAAAGGGCTTGATGATTCCAGTAAAGAAAAAAGCGTACTGGAGTAAATACGGACCAACCATCATCACTGAAAGGGGAACGTTTTCTATTCGTATGCCATCGTTGATGGACATCAGGGGAATGGAACAATGGTATCGTTTTAACAAAGCAAAAAATTTCACGGAATTCAAGTCGGCCTTGAATATGCTTGCCATTCCCGGATATAATATTGTTTATGCTGATCGCTATGATACCATCTTTTATATAAGCAATGGAAGGATACCTGTTAGGGATTCAAAGTTCAATTGGAAAAATACCCTGCCGGGAAATACCAGTGCCACCCTTTGGAAGGACTTGCATCCTCTTTCCGATCTGCCACAGGTACTTCAACCACAAAGTGGGTTTGTGTACAATACAAATCACTCTCCTTTTCATTCAACAGAGGGTCCAGAAAATCCTGTCATTAAGTTTCCTAATATGGGATATGAAACGTTGGAAAATAACCGAAGTGTCCGCTTTGCAGAATTGGTTTCCGCGCAGGATAAAATTTCATACGACGTTTTTAAGAGAATCAAATTTGATAGGCAGTTTCCATCCAAGTTTGCTTTTCCAATAAACATCGACTCCGTATTTTTATTGAAGCCAGACGATCATCCTGAAATTGCAGATCTCATTTCAAATTTAAAAAGTTGGGATAAGGTTGCAAATGCGGAAAGTATTGGCGCGGGTACCTTTCTTAAGTTTTATCAAAACGTCAATAAGGCAAGAGATCTGTATGCATCAACAGGTATTTTAACAATGGCACAGATAATAAATATTCTAAATGAAATAAAAGCTGAAATGCTCCAGTTATATGGAAGAACGAATGTACAACTGGGCGATATTCAAAAGCTGGTTCGAGGAGAGAAGGTATTGCCGCAGCCTGGTTTGCCAGATGTATTGGCGCCCATGTACTCTGTTCCTTACAAGGATGGCATGGTAAAAGCGAATCAGGGAGATGCCTATATAGAACTTGTTCGCTTTACAAAGAACGGACCAATCATTGAAACCTTGAATACGTATGGAGCATCTTCCAGAAAAAAATCACCGCATT
>CANJEF010000184.1 GCA_947472965.1 Sphingobacteriales bacterium | reverse complement strand
TACCCAAAAAACAAATTGCCGATATTCATTATTAGTAATTTCTGTAGCATCCATCCAAAAACCATTGATAGAGACTTGTTTGTTTCTTGAGGTAAACGCATAACTGATATCCTCATCGCTTGGCCCCATGTGAAAGGTGCCGGAGGGAACATAGACCATTCCTGGGGGTTTTGGCAACACATACTTACCACCTGTAGCTATTCCTCGAAGCTGACCATCAGAAACAGAACCAGATTTACCCCCCTTTCCACAACCAATGATTGCAAAGAGGATGGCAAGAAATCCATATGTTCCTAGGTAGCGGGTTTTCATTATATGCAATTACTATTTAACGTGGTGACAAATATAATTGAAATATTCTTACTAAATTTTCTCATAACTACTTAATAATCTAAATTTTAACAAGCTTGAAACACCTCTATAACATTCCTTTATAGCTCTGTATTCGATCCAAAAGCCACTTTTTGCAGTTTTAGCTCATCCAAAAGAGCCGCCTCTGTGCTTACCGGTGGTTTGCAGGCACGATTCTTACACAAATAATATGACAAGGCTCCGTTTGTGAACTTGCCTCTCATCAAAGGGTATGTATCATTCTGAAGATCAGCAGACATAACCACTTTATTGGGAATAAATTTCTCCATTAACTTAAAACATGCATTAGCTGAGCCTTCTCCAAGGATGAAAATTTCATTCATGCCATGGTATTGATCTATGAGCAGTTTTGCCCAGCAACCATAAGATCGTGGGTGATTTATGGATTGTTCCTTTATAAACAATAACATCTTTTCAGATCGTCTAACCATTGCATCATCCCCAATCAACAACCCTAGCCTACCTAAATTACCTGCCATTATAGCATTCCCGGAAGGCAAAGCGCCATCATATAAATCCTTTTTTCGAACCAATATATCCTGTTGAAAAATTGGGGTAAAATAATAGTGAAGCGCTTCATCATCTTCATAATGCACATTGATATACTTAATCAAAGTGATTCCCTCTTCCAAATAAAATAATTTTCCAGTAGCTTCATAAAGGTCCAAAAGTGCAGAGCATAAAAATGCCAGGTCATCCAGAAAAGCATCTATTTTGACTTCCCCATTTTTGTATGTATGCTTCCATTGTTTTTTAGAGCGGTCATAAAAGCTGTTGAGAAGAAAAGACATATTTTTCTCAGCAAGGTCTAATAAAGTGTAATCTGAAAATGTAACAGCCGCCTTGGTTAGGGCCTGGTTCATAAGTGCATTCCACCCCAATAAAATTTTATCGTCTGTCATTGGTCTTACCCTTGCTGACCTAGCTGCCAATAGCTTTCCAATTGAAATATTGATCAGATCAGTAGCATCCTTATGACTCAAATGATAGGTGGTTCTCCAAGTTTCAAATTCCGTTGTGATTCTCGGAATATTCACACCCTCCCAATTACCTTCTTTACTGATATCGAAATAACTGGCCATTGCCGGGGTATTCTCTCCCAAGACGTTTTCAAATTCATCCAAGGTCCATGTATAGAACTTCCCCTCCACACCTTCACTATCAGCATCGATAGCAGCATAAAAACTGAAGGCCTCCGTCATCAT
This sequence comes from Sphingobacteriales bacterium, assembly GCA_947472965.1. Next base: position 2,725 of record CANJEF010000184.1, on the reverse strand, counting down.
TTCCCGCTTCAAAAATTCAATTGTATGATAAATGGTTCTTTTAAAAACATCATCCTTTGTCAACTGATACGCCTCTGACATGGCCACTAACAAAAGGGCATTATCATATGCCATCTTTTCAAAGTGCGGAGCCAGCCATGCTCTATCGGTTGAATACCTGCAAAATCCACCACCTACCTGATCATAAATACCCCCTTGAATCATTTTTCGCAGACTCAACAGAGCCTGTTCAAGGGCAGGTTCATTACCAAAAAAATGGTTACACCTGAGTAAATACAAAATGGTGAAAGTTTGCGGAAATTTAGGTGCATGCCCAAATCCACCCTCGAGACGATCGGAAGACTCCATTATTCGCTCCCTCATTAGCTCAAGTTCCTCTTTTGAAATCAGGTTATCCAAAGAATCATTGACGAACGCTTTCTTTTCGTATTTGAAATTGTTCGCACCTTTCAAATGATTCAACAAATTGGAAGCTTGTTCTTCTATTTCTACCCTACGCTTAGAGAATGCATCATTGATTTGAGCAAGCAACTCTTTCCAGGATATTCGGTTTTGGTATCTAACAGGGGGATAATAAGTGCCCCCGTAAAAAGGCCTGCCATCTGGGGTTAAAAACATGTTCAATGGCCAGCCACCCTGACCACTAATCGCCATGAGGGCATCCATAAAAAGATGATCGAGGTCAGGCCTTTCCTCCCTATCAATTTTGATACAAACAAAATATTTATTCATAAGAAAGGCAGTCTGGACATCCTCGAAACTCTCGTGTTCCATTACGTGACACCAATGACATGCCGCATAGCCAATGCTTACCAAAATGGGCTTGTCATCATTTAATGCTTTTTGCAAAGCTTCAGGGCCCCATGGATACCAATCAACTGGGTTTTTTGAATGCTGAAGTAAATATGGACTTGTTTCCTGGGCTAGCCGGTTTGGATTTGACATGAAGGATATACCTGGAATTCCAGGCTTGATTTTTTATTGGCCCTTATTTGATTTTGCCTTAGCTGCACTCAAAAATTTCTCCAATGCTGCAACCATGGATGGTGCTTGGGAGTCGGGGGCCTTGATATGAAGGTTTAATCCGGCTTCCTCCACAGCTTTTGATGTATTGCCTCCAAATGCACCAATAAATGTGCCATTTTGAGTAAATCCAGGAAAATTTTCAATGAGGCTTTTTACACCACTTGGCGTGAAAAAACAAATGATATCAAAATCATGAGTAGATACCTGCTCCCTGATATCATTGCTAATTGTCTTGTACATAAATGGTGTGGCAAATTCACATGAACTTGACTTAAGCCAACCAACAATTTCATTGTCCTGCTGATTTTCAGAACATGGATAAACAAAACGCTCATTCTCCTTGTGCTTGCCAAGCACATCAAACAACCCTTTATTGGTACCATCCGTGCTAAAAAAAACTTTGCGTTTTCGGTAAAGAATGAATTTTTGTAGATAAAGCGCAACCGATTCACTGATACAAAAATATTTTGTGTCAGGAGACACAACACTTTTGACTTCCTCACAGATTCTAAAGAAATGATCGATTGCATTTTTACTCGTCAGAACAACAGAGGTATAATGTACAATATCAATTTTTTGTTTTCGAAAATCCTTGGCTGTAATTCCCTCAAGCTTGATGAATGGAATGAAATTCATCTCAACATTATGCTTTCGTGCAAGCTCAAAATAGGGTGATTTTGGAGACTCCGGCTTGGGCTGTGTAATCAGAATCTTTTTAACACCTTTCTTTTCACCAGCAGCTGATTTGTTAACGTTTTTAATCATGTCCAATCAGAGATATTTTGCAAAATTAATCATTATTTTCTTTAAACAAAAAATGAAAAAACGAGTATACGTATTAACAAAACAAGTTAAGGGTATGTTTTATTCAATAATGCTCGTTCAAAGTTAGAAAAACCGCAAGTTTATTAACCTACAAAAAACCGTTTAACAACACATCTGAATTTTCCTTTAAAAACTTTAACACAACAAGGGTAGGCAACATTTCAAGGGAAAGAAAGCCAATCAGAAATTCAGGTACTCCTATTTTTAAAGGCTGGCTAAAAATAAAATAGGAATTGACAATCCTAATAACCAACAAACCGATCAAAATACACAACGATACTGCAAAAACGATCCCTTCTAAACCAACATTTCCAAATGCCATCAATGTTGATGAAATCAGAAAGAGCAGACCCAATCCTTTGTTTACCAATGATAAATAAGTGAAATAACTATCAAAAACAGCTTTTTTTCTGAATAACCAACCACAAAGCTGTAAAAATAAAAACTTGAAAACAAAGAAAATTGAAATCAACGTGCCGCAAGAAAAGATAAAACCGAGCGGATTCAATGTGCGTTGGTTATAGTGCTTGCTGAGTACAAAGAAAATAAAAAATGAAGCCGCCATAATAAAAAGCAAGTTCATCATGAATGAGGGCAGACTTATATTCAACTTTGTCTCCCTGGATTTATCCTGAAGAGATCCCTGGCGCAACAGCAATCCAAAAACAACTTTCACATACTCTGGGGAAATGGTAAGAACAGCGCCCAGAAAAAGAAAAAGAAAAGCGAAGCTGTAGAAAATCCACTCATCTGCTTGCCTATGCTTAAGCGAAAGAGATCGCACTGAAATACCTTTTGCACCCTTAAAGTAAAGTGACCTGTCAATAAAGGATGTTACGACTCTGCCATATACACTGGGACGAATTGACCCTTT
>CANJEF010000183.1 GCA_947472965.1 Sphingobacteriales bacterium | reverse complement strand
CGCTTGGATACATTGAGGGACTTTACAGCAAGTATCCTAGAATCGATAAGGAACTCATTCATAAATACCATGAAGGACTCATAGCAACCACTTGCTGCCTTGGAGCCTTGGTACCGCAAACCATTTTGAGAAAAGGAGAGGAAGATGCTGAAAATGAATTCAAATGGTGGTTGAATATTTTTCAGGACGATTATTATGTTGAGCTGCAGCGCCATGGCTTGGAAGAACAAGATAAGGTGAACAAGGTTCTTTTAAAGTTTGCAAAAAAATACAACGTGAAGGTCATTGCCTCCAACGACTCACACTATGTAGATCAAAAAGATTTTACTGCCCATGATATTTTGCTTTGTATCAATACAGGAGAAAAAATCTCAACGCCCGCTGCCAGGGAATTTGCAGACGATGATGCAAGCGTAAAGAATAAACGTTTTGCCTTTCCCAATGACCAATTTTTCTTCAAGACAACCGATGAAATGAAGACGGTCTTTCACGATTTGGAAGAGGCAATCGATAACACCGGTGAAATAGTTGACAAGGTTGAGATACTGGATCTTAAAAGAGATATACTACTCCCCCACTTTGTTGTTCCTCCAAAATTCAAATCACAAGATGAATACCTTGAACACATTACGCAAGAAGGTGCCCGAAAAAGATACACTGAAATCACACCTGAAATAGAGGAGAGAATTGCATTTGAATTATTTACCATCAGAACGATGGGATTTGCAGGTTATTTCTTGATTGTGTCAGATTTCATAAAAGCCGGCAGGGATTTAGGTGTATTTATCGGGCCCGGTCGTGGTTCTGCTGCTGGTAGCGTAGTTGCATTTTGCATTGGCATCACCAACATTGATCCGATTAAATACAAACTGCTGTTTGAAAGATTTTTAAATCCCGATAGGAAGTCGATGCCGGATATCGATACCGACTTTGATGACGAAGGCAGGCAAAAAGTAATTGAATATGTAGTAGAAAAATATGGTAAGAACCAGGTTGCTCAAATCATCACCTATGGCACGATGGCGGCAAAAATGAGCATCAAGGATGTTGCCAGAACGATGGATCTTCCATTACCAGAATCCAACTTACTCGCAAAACTTATTCCGGAAAAACCCGGTATAACCTTAAAACGTTTCCTGCATGCACCTTTAACCGGTGAAAATAGTCTGCAGGAAAAAGAAACACTCAATCCCGACGAGTTGGAAAATGCAAAAAAACTTCGGGAAATTTATGAAGGGAAAGACATCAGAAGTGAAGTACTCCATGAAGCAGAAATTCTTGAGGGTTCTGTACGAAATACGGGAATCCATGCAGCTGGAATTATCATCGCGCCAAAAGACCTCACGGAATTGCTTCCTGTTTGCATAGCCAAAGATTCCCCAATGTGGGTAACACAAATTGAAGGCAGTGTGATTGAAGATGCCGGTGTTATCAAAATGGACTTTCTTGGATTGAAAACACTCAATATCATCAAAACAAGTCTGGCACTCATCAAAATGAATTACGGGCTTGAAATCGATATTGAAGCCATCCCGCTTGACGATGAAAACACATTTAAGCTTTATCAAAAAGGAGAAACCGTTGGAACTTTCCAGTTTGAAAGTGCAGGAATGCAAAAATACCTCCGAGACCTCAAGCCAGATAAGTTTGAAGACCTGATTGCGATGAATGCGCTGTATCGGCCGGGACCATTGGAATACATCCCCAACTTCATCAACCGAAAACATGGAAGGGAAGCAATATCATATGACCTGGAAGAAATGGAGGAATACTTACAAGAAACCTATGGCATTACCGTATACCAAGAGCAAGTAATGTTATTGGCCCAAAAATTGGCAGATTTCAGCAAAGGAGATGCAGATGTTTTGAGAAAGGCAATGGGTAAAAAACAAAAATCTGTCCTAGATAAAATGAAAGGGCAATTCATTGCAAATGCATTAAAAAAAGGATTTCCAGAAGATAAGCTCCAAAAAATATGGACCGACTGGGAAGCATTTGCCCAATATGCCTTCAACAAATCCCATAGTACTTGCTACGCTTATATCGCTTATCAAACGGCATACCTCAAATCACATTATCCCTCAGAATACATGGCAGCTGTAATGAACCATGCTGTCACCATAGAAAAAATAACCTTCTTCATGGAGGAATGCAAGAGGATGGGACTGAGTGTGCTGGGACCTGATGTAAATGAGTCGCTAAAAGGATTTGCAGTCAACAAAAAAGGAGAAATTAGAATTGGGTTAGGCGGATTAAAAGGAGTTGGTGAAGCCGCTGTTGAAACCATCATTGCAGAAAGAAGCAAAAGTGGTGCATTTACTTCCATTTATGACCTTGTAAAACGCGTTAACCAAAGGACTGCAAATAAAAAATCACTTGAAAGCCTTGCCATGTCAGGCACTTTCGATTGCTTTCCTGAACTGCATAGGGCACAATATTTTCATCAGCCTGAAGGTGATAGTTCTTCAGGGCTAGAAAAAATAATCCGGTATGGTAGTATTTGGCAAAATCAATCCGGCTCGAACCAGAATACACTTTTTGGCGACCTCTCAATCGTACATGAGATACCGCCTCCTAAAATACCCGATTGTCCTGTTTGGTCACTTACAGAAATATTAGACAAGGAAAAAGATGTTACAGGGATGTTCCTGAGTGGTCATCCGCTTGATCACTTCCGGTTTGAACTAAAACATTACGGAATAGTGCCTATCATTGATTATATGGATTTCAAAGAAAACATTGACATCCATCCAAACCCTGGCCAGGCATTCAAGCTGGCTGGATTTGTTACCAGTTCACAACATAAAATCTCAAGAGCAGGGAAAAAATATGGAAGTCTTGTTATAGAAGATTTTACAGGCCGCGTTGAGTTAACGCTATTCGGCGACCAATATGTTCGGTTTTCAAATTACATGAATGCGGGAAACTGTATTCACATAAAGGGAAATTTTGAGAAATGGGAAAGTCGCAATGAATGGAATTTTAGGGTGCAAGAAATCTGTTTGCTTGAAACAATTAAAAGGGCCTACACCCGACAACTGAGGATCGGTATGCAGCCAGGGATCATTACCCCAGGCCAAATTGAGTTTTTTCAAAAAAACATGAAAAGTCACCCAGGTAAAAGCAGGCTCAAAATGATATTAATTGACCAAGTTGAAAAGCTGAAAGTTGAATTGAAAACCACTGAGAAGGGATTTGAAATGAATGACGAAATGACTGCTTTTCTTGAAAAACATCCTGAGATAGAGGTTCAAGTTGACATCCTGTAAGAATAGATTGACAGTTTGCCTTAATCTTGAAAAATGGAGTTAATTTTGCAAGAGTTATTTATAAATCATAATTAAACTAAAAATACATGGCAAAGGAATTCAATGATGCAAATTTCAAGTCTGAAGTATTAGATTCAGACAAGCTTTCGGTAATTGATTTTTGGGCTGAATGGTGCGGGCCTTGCAGGGCAATAGGGCCAGTCATTGAGGAACTTTCACTTGAATGGGCTGGAAAAGTAAATATTGGAAAGGTTAATGTGGACCATAATCCACAATTATCCATGAACTACGGAATCACATCAATTCCAGCGATTCTCTTCATCAAAAATGGTGTAGTTGTTGACAAGCTTGTTGGAGCACAACCCAAAATGAGTTTCGTAAAAAAGATTGAATCTCACGCATAATACATCCCTACTTATTTTAAAACCGCCTATATCAATGGCGGTTTTTTTATGTCAAAAAACAAGATGGCAATAGAATAAAAGCAATACTTTTACTTCGACAAACCCTGTATGGCAACGATTCGAAAACAAAGCCTCTACTCATCAATTTTCATTTATATTGGCTTTGCAATTGGTGCATTCAATGTGCTTTACCTTTTCCCCAGATTCTTTACCCCAGAGCAATTCGGGCTTACGAGAATCATCATGGACATTGCCATGATTTTTTCCACAGTGATAACTGCTGGCATTTTGCCCATTGTATATAAATTTTCCCCTTTTTACAAAAGCTACCTTCCAAAGGAAAAAAACGACCTCACTGGAATTGTCTTTTTGTATGTAGTTATAGCCTGCATAATATTCTTGGTTTTTCTACCCTATTTGAAACCTTACATGCTAAGAAAGTTTGGAAAAAACTCCCCCCTGCTGATCAAATATTTTCACCTGGTAATTCCATTAACGCTTTCCCTTTCAATTTTTGCTGTACTGGAATCTATGGCATGGATTATTAAAAAGGCAGTACTCACTAACTTTTTGCGTGAGCTTGCATCCAGGCTCATAACTTTTTTGCTGATTTTATTTTGGGCATGGGGACTAATCACTCAATAT
>CANJEF010000182.1 GCA_947472965.1 Sphingobacteriales bacterium | reverse complement strand
GCATGAAGGAAGATGTGAAAGTGAATATGGATTATTATTCAGGTGATATGAAAAGGCTCAGTGATGAACAGCGAATCAAAATCAAACAATATTATGATCGTATAAGCAATGAGTTTGAAACTAAAAATTTGAGTGGAAAAGAACTTGCTGTTTGGAAGTTTCAACGCTATATGAAAGATTATCTGGCAGTGGCCAAGTCGATGGACAGGAATATTGGAAAAGTGCTAGACTATCTTGATCAACATCAGTTGGTTGAAAATACGGTGGTGATCTATTTGTCAGACCAAGGGTTTTATTTGGGTGAACATGGATGGTTTGATAAGCGCTTCATGTATGAGGAATCCCTGCGTACCCCCTTTGTTATTCGCTATCCCCCAATGATAAAACCCGGTAGTAATATTAAACGCTTTGTTTCCAATATTGATTGGGCACCTACTGTGTTAAGTCTTGCAGGTGTTGACATACCCGCTGAAGTACAGGGTATTTCCTTAGTGCCTTTGCTAAGAAATCCAATTCAGAAACAATGGAATGATGAGCTCTATTATCACTATTATGAATACCCTGCTCCTCATAGTGTAAGTCCACACTTTGGCATACGTACCTCAAGATATAAGCTAATAAAATTTTATGGCGCAGAAAATGGCTGGGAATTCTATGACTTAAAAAAGGACCCTGCCGAAATGAATAATGCTATCAGCACAAAGAAATATACAACGGTTATCAATGATTTAAAATTGCGACTTGCATTTTTAATTGAAAAATACCAGGATGATGAGGCCCGGGATATTTTAAGAAATGAAAAGTAAGCGATACTTGAAAATAATTCTATGATAAGATTTGACTAAATTAGATTTCATGAAAAAAATTGCATTACATACAAAAACAGCATTTGCATTTTTTGTTTTTTATTGCTGCATGATTTCTCATTCAGTAGTTGCTCAAAAACAACAGGCACCTCCAAATATTATTTTGATTTTAATGGACGACCTTGGCTATGGTGATCTTTCATGCTATGGAGCGCTCGATATCCGAACACCACACCTTGATCAATTGGCAAACGAGGGTATTCGCTTCACGAACTACCTTGCTCCACAAGCGGTGTGCAGCGCTTCCCGGGCTGCACTCCTTACAGGATGCTATGCAAACAGGGTTGGCATTTCAGGAGCACTTTTCCCAAATTGTGGTGTAGGACTAGCTCAAAGTGAGGTGACCATTGCGGAGATGTTAAAACAAAAAAAATACGCTACCGCTATTTTTGGAAAATGGCATCTGGGTGATGCAAAAGAATTTCTTCCATTACAGCAGGGGTTTGATGAGTATCTCGGTATTCCTTATTCAAATGACATGTGGCCGATGAATTACGATGGTACATCAGCACAGGAAGGAAGTTACAAATCAACCATACCTATCCTTCCGCTTATAAAAAATAATGAAAAGATAGGAGAGATAAAAACATTGGAAGATCAGTCCACCCTCACTGGTTTATATACAAATGCTGCGATATCATTCATCAAGAAAAATAAGAACAAACCGTTTTTTTTATACCTGCCCCATTCAATGCCTCATGTGCCAATCAACGCCTCTAAAAAATTCAGGGGAACCAGTAAGCAAGGTATGTATGGCGATGTGATTCAGGAAATTGATGCTTCGGTTGGCAACATCATGAAAACATTGAAAGAACAAGGGTTGGATAAAAACACCATGGTTGTTTTTACCAGCGATAATGGCCCTTGGTTCAATTATGGAAACCATGCAGGCAACACTGGCGGGTTTCGAGAAGGCAAGGGAACCACATTTGAAGGTGGGCATCGTGTTCCATGCATCGTAAGATGGAAAGGGAATGTAAAAGGAGGACAAACTTGCAATCAGTTGGTTTCAGCAATTGATTTATTGCCAACTATAGCGGCTATTTGTAATCTGCCATTGCCTGTAAATAAAATTGATGGCATTAGCATGTTGCCTATCTTCCAAGGGAATATGAATGCCAATCCACGAAAAGACTTTCTTTATTATTATCGAAAAAATTCATTGGAGGCAGTTCGAAGGGATAATTGGAAGCTGGTCTTTGAACATCCTTCAAGGTCATACCTCAATCAAATACCCGGTAGAGATGGATTTCCTGGAAACACTCCAGAGGATATTCTAATGCCTTATGCATTGTATGATCTGCGAAGAGATCCCGCCGAAGCATATGATGTAAAAGAACAATTCCCTTTGGTGGTAGCTGAATTGAATAAGCTCGCCGAAGAAGCAAGAAAAGAATTGGGGGATGATTTGCAAAATAGGGTAGGCACAAATACACGACCCATCGGTAAACTAACAACAGAAAAAAATAAATGATTTGAAATACAGGATACAAAATAGTTTATTTAAAAAGAAGTTGAGTGAGTTGCATCTCATTTGCTTTTTTTTATTTGCTTTTAGCAACAATGTCATTGCACAAACGCAAAGGTTGCATCAAGATTCGATACCATCTTGTTGTATGAAAATCCCATCCAGGTTTTCTGTGTTGCATGACAGTACATTGATCCATGTTGGATTAGATACTTCAACAAGTGGCATGGCTCTTATTCCTGGGGGATCCTTTAACATGGGGGGAGATAATGAACAAGCAGACCGTGATGAATATCCAAAACACAAGGTGGTTGTTGATCCGTTTTACATGGATCAAACGGAAGTAACGAATGAACAATTCAAAAAATTTGTAGATGCAACGGGTTATATCACTACAGCAGAACAAAAGCCTGATTGGGAAGAGTTGAAAAAATCAGTACCTCCGGGTACACCTAAGCCTCCTGATGAGGTATTGGTGGCTGCATCATTGGTGTTTAAATCAGCATCAGGACCAGTGAACCTCAATAATTATAACCAATGGTGGGAATGGGTTGCCGGAGCTGATTGGCAACATCCACAAGGTCCTAATAGTACTATTATTGGAAAAGAAAATTACCCTGTTGTGCAGGTTAGCTGGGACGATGCCATGGCCTACTGCAAGTGGGCAGGAAAGCGCTTGCCAACAGAAGCTGAATGGGAATTTGCTTCGAGAGGTGGGTTGAATAATCAGATCTATCCTTGGGGGGATGAACATGTAAATGCTGGGAAACCCAAGGCAAATACATGGGAAGGAAAATTCCCATTTCTCAATGAAAAAAAAGATGGCTTTGACCGGGCCGCTCCAGTAAAATCTTTTTCACCAAATGGATATGGTTTGTATGATATGGCAGGCAATGTGTGGGAATGGTGTAGTGACTGGTATAAGTTTGAATACTATGGTGAATTAATGGATAAGGAGACTATCAATCCAACAGGGCCTACTGAGAGTTATGATCCTGATGAACCCTTTGCAAAAAAAAGAAGCCTCCGGGGTGGAAGCTTCTTGTGTAATGATGCATATTGTTCAGGCTACAGGGTTGCCAGACGTATGAAAAGCAGTCCGGATACCGGTTTGGAACATACTGGCTTCAGGTGTGTAAGGGATATATCAAAATAATTCATGTTCATTATTTCGTAAGTTGCTTATAGCGGATGTTTCTGTATTCCACTTTCATTTCAGTCGATACATGAACTTGTAGTCCAATTACCCCTGAAAATTTTTGGTTCGCTACATCCTTGTCTGTTGTTTCACTCATCAATATGCCATTAATAAAATGTTGCATGTGATTTCCTTTCACAATGAGATGAATCTCATTCCAATCATTTTTCTTGATATGGCTTTTGAGTTCTTCGTCATTGCTTATGGCTTCAAGTACTGTTGGTTTTTTGTCTTTTTCTAGTGAAACTTTTTGTCCGCGCATAGCCAAAAAACCACGGCCTCTTTCTTCATAATTTTGTCCGGTGTACACATTCTTACCATCGATATCAGCCTGGTATCCTTTTACCGCATATGGAATTTCAGGAAGTTCCTCACTTCTGTAATTAACCCCGCTGTTGCCACCTTCGTTTATTTTGTACTCAGCGATGAATTCAAAATCAGATGGTTTTTCTATGCGCCAGATGAGAAATGAATTTGTCTTGATTTGTTTGGAAGGAGTGACCTCACCAACAAAACATCCATTTTTAACTCTCCAAACACTTTTATCTGCATCCCAACCATTGAATGTTTTTCCATCGAAAATTTGTTTGAATCCATCTTCCTGGATTTTTGGATTTTCAATTTTTGTTGAATCTGAATTTGCATTGCTGCAAGACATGAAACAAGCAGTTAACAGGAGGAGTAACATTCTTTTTGTGAAGGATTTCCTTTTGAGTTGGTGCATGATATTGAATTAATGGTATTAAATTTTAGTATTTCAAATACGTACACCGGTGGTTTTCCAGCTACCTGATTTT
>CANJEF010000181.1 GCA_947472965.1 Sphingobacteriales bacterium | reverse complement strand
TCCATTGGTCTATGGCTTGGTGCATATGCAGAAAGCCTCGTTGATGACATGGAATTTTTGTCTGCAGCATGGAATGTTACCAATAAGAATCCACTGGGCAGTGGCGCAGGCTATGGGTCATCTTTCAACTTGAACAGAAAAAGGACCACCGAATTGTTGAAATTCAAAACCCTCAACTTTAATGCTGTATATGCCCAAATGAGCAGGGGAAAGACGGAAAAATTAGTATCCACTGCCATTGCATCATGCGCAGCAACACTTTCCAAATTAGCGATGGACTGCTGTTTGTACATGAACCAGAACTTTGGGTTCATTAGCTTTCCCGACGAATTGACCACAGGAAGTAGTATCATGCCACACAAAAAAAATCCTGACGTATTTGAACTGATAAGAGCAAAATGCAATCGAATCCAATCTACTCCAAATGAGCTCACCTTACTTACAAACAACCTCCCTTCAGGCTACCATAGGGACATGCAGCTTACAAAAGAAATATTGTTTCCCGCCATCCAGGAATTACATTCTTGTATCACCATGATGAAACTAATGCTATCATCAATTTCAATCAGGGAGAACATTCTAAAGGATGAAAAATATGCCTATTTATTTAGTGTAGAGGCTGTAAACGAACTTGTTAACAAAGGCATTCCATTTAGAGACGCCTATGCACAAGTGGGAAACCAGATTGAAAAAGGGGAATTCAATTATGATTCATCAAAAAAACTTCATCATACCCATGAGGGAAGTATTGGCAATTTATGTAATGCAGAGATTATTGAGCAAATGGGGATGATTGCAGCAAAAATTGAACACCGTTGATAAACTGAAAGCCCCTGTTTTAATTTGGGCGAATGCCTTTCTGCCCTCCATTTTTATAGCTCTATTTATTCCACCGGAACGTACTAATCAGGTGCTTCATATCAGCATCAAGAAAATTGCTAACAACTGAAATGGAATCGGCATTAGGAGATGCATCAAAATATAAAGCCCCCCTTACAAAATGCCTATTGGTATCTGTCATAAAAAACTGACGTGAAGTAGCAGCATCGCCACCAACATAAAAATAAACACCACCAAGACCGTTTGGTGTACGAAATACAGAGTCGATAATTCCACTAGACTTTACAGTATGTTTAAATGTCATTTTATAGGCCTCTTCTCGCAACCCCTCAAATGTATTTCTAACTGCTGAGTCGCGGTAACCTGATGCTGTTTTGATTTTGTAAATGGAATACCCATTCAAATCCTTATAACTCAGGTAAATTCTACCGTTGAACCCCTTGAAATCAATATTGATCCAATACAAGTCATTTTGAGAAGAATCAACCTCCTTCGAAATATTGGCATAAACGGGATATTCAAATGAATATGGGTATCCAGCCTGGTTGAAAAGTTGATAGTCTTTTTTTGGAACCTCTATATCGAAATATGACCTGGGACGGGGTGTAAAATCACTATTGCAGGAGAATAAAACAATAAAGAACACCAAGGGCATTATTCTCACCAAATATTTCATCATGATACTTGTTTTGGGTTTGGTGTAATGGAAACCTTTACCCGATTGATCCTGTTTTCTGTTCTCTCCAACACAATGAATGTAAAATCTTTTGCAACCAGCTCCTGCCCTACTTCTGGCAATTTACCAGCAAGTTCAAGCACCAGCCCGGCAATTGTTTCGCTATCGCCCTTGATTACATCAAAAATCCAATATGGCATCTTCATGATCTTGCAGGCTTCATTGATCATCATTTTACCATCGAAAATGAAATTAAAATCATCAATACGAATATTACCAATTTCCTCTTCATCATATTCATCCCTGATTTCGCCTACAATTTCTTCAAGGATATCTTCCATTGTTATAATGCCATCCGTGCCACCAAATTCATCTACCACCACCGCAAAATGAGTGCTGGTAGATTGAAATTTTTTCAACAGGTCTGCAACCAGCATCTGTTCGTGGATAAACAAAGGAGGTCGCAATAATTGCTTCCAATTGAATTCATCACTTTGACCAAGGTGCGGCAACAGGTCTTTGGAATGCAGCATACCTGTGATGGAATCTAGGTTATCTTTATAGACAGGAAACCTGGAATATTGCTGATCAGCTACTTTTTTCTTTACATCAGAAAAAGTCAATGATTCTGAAATCCCCTGCACGTCTAATCGGCCGCGCATGGTTCTACGAACAGTTGTGTTTCCAAATTGTGCAACACCCCTTAAAATATTTTTTTCATCTTCCGATACTTCCGATGAAGATCCAGCAGCGATTGCATCCTCAAATTTTTCAAGTCGGTCATTCAAATTTCCATTAAACCCCAAAGATCGCTCAATGCTGTCTGTCATGGCTGCAAACCATCTTCCTGGTCGTCGAAAAATCCAGAAATTCAGATACACAAAAGAAGATGAATAAAATGCAAAACGGATGTGGTTGTTGGCAGACCAAACTTTAGGTAGTAATTCACCAAACAAGAGGATGATAAACACTGCAATCAGAAGTCTTATAACAAATAACAAAATCCCTGTAATGCCAGTAAAAAGATCATCGCGGATTAAGTAGTTGCAGAGCAAAATAATTAACAACCTGAAAACGGTATTGCCAACCAGCATGGAAGACATGAGATGATTAGGCTCTTGAATGAGATAGAGGATTCGGCTAGAGCCAGGATATTTTTTTGACCTCAAATTCTTGATGTCTTTATACCCAATAGAGAAAAACGCAATTTCCGCCCCCGAGTTCATAAAGAGCATCAGGATGGAGCCAATAAACAAAATCCAAAGCACAATGATGGTTGTTTGCGGCTGAGTATACAAAAAGGGTATCAGGTTGAAAAGCGTATTTGCAAAAAACATTAAAATGAATTGCGTTTAATTCTTGCTTACATAAAAATACAAAATTATGTGGCTCTTTAGAGTTATACTTAAATAGGCATTGATTCCAAATACCTAGTAATCAAACGTGGAAAGGCATAATTGTGCAACGCTGCAGCTGAAATCCATTCGTACCCCTTGATTTTAATTTTTTTACCAATTGTCATTTTTACAAATTTGCAATGGATGGTTTGATGGGTAAGTTGATGAATGATTTCCTCTGATAGCAATACATCGTCATTATTTTTAACAGAGAGGCTCAGTTCCCAGAAGCCAGGATCCTTCAACTGCTTGTCTGAAACCTTACCATCCACCTCTTTGAGGATAAATTCATGCAGGTTTTGCCAAATGCCCTTTCCTTCACGCTTGCCAATCAAATAGGAGTCCTTGTGGTGAAATACCAAGTAGTAAAACCAACGATCCCGCGGCTTTTTCTTTGGCACTTTAACTGGGAAAAAAGCGATTTTATTTTGCTTGTGTGCAACACACTCTTTTTGAAAAGGGCATGATGGGCACAATGGCTTTTGGGGAGTACACATCGTTGCACCAAAATCCATGATCGCCTGATTGTATGCTGCAGGGCGGTTTACATCAATTAGCTCTTGTGCAAGGGTATTGAAAATATTTTTTCCTTCCTGCTGATCAATTGGATTAACTACTCCGAAAACTCTCGACAATACCCGTACAACATTCCCATCTACCACCGCCCTGGGAATATCAAATGCAAACGAGCCTATGGCAGAAGCCGTATATGCTCCGATCCCTTTAAGTAATAACAAACCCTCATAGGTGTTCGGAAACTGCCCATCGTGCTGTTCGCTTACAACCCTGGCAGTATGGATCAGGTTCCTGCACCTGGAATAATAGCCCAATCCTTCCCAGAGCTTGTATATTTCTCCTTCGTCTGCGCTGGCAAGTGACTGTACAGTTGGAAACCTTTCTATGAAGGCGTTATAATAAGCCCTACCCTGCTCTACCCTGGTTTGCTGCAAAATTATCTCGCTCAGCCAGATTCGGTATGGATCCTTAATGCCCTTCCAGGGCATGGCCCGTTTGTTTTGGGTAGAATTCCATTTGAGCAATTGGATAGAAAAGCTTGTTTTTTGTTGTTTTTCAAGCACTTATGTAAACAATTTTTTGGTAATACTGTGAAAAAGGCTGAAATTTATACCTGACCTAGTTGTTTAAATAACAACGAACATTAATAAAAATACAATTTTCGATTCTAAATGCATCGCATATAAAGTCCACTATCTAACTTTTTCAAATTAATATTATGAGAAAAGCAGACCTGATCAATAAAATTGCCGAAAAAACAAACATTCCTAAAGTGGATGTGCTTGTTACCCTTGAAACCATGTTCAAGGAAATCAAGTCAACCCTCTCAAGAGGTGAAAACATCTATGTACGTGGCTTTGGCAGCTTTATCACTAAAAAAAGAGCTGCAAAAATTGGAAGAAAT
>CANJEF010000180.1 GCA_947472965.1 Sphingobacteriales bacterium | reverse complement strand
AACAGGACTTAGCAGAAACTGTAAACCAATGTCAGGATTAATTAAATAACCTGTAAACTTTTTTTAGGACGAGTCACACCTCCTCGTTGCCACCCCTCCTATCCAGGAGGGGAATTATTTTAACATGTGTCAGCACTAATAATTAAACCTGTAAAAAAAATTGGAAGAGTCCATTATAAAAGACTCCCCTCCTGGACAGGCGGGGAATTTTTTGCTATATCTTCCTAAAAATAAATAGCCTACCCTCTTTGGGCCTTAGCATTCCAATCCCACAACACAATATCCCACCCAAAACCACCATACATCAATTGGTTGATTACCTGAAATCCTCTCTTCTTATGCGCTTTCAAGGAACGTACATTGGCTTGGGCAACATCTGTAACGAGGTAAGTAAATTCATGTGAGAGACAATCCCTGAAATGACCATATAATTTTTGTACCAAATCTTGTCCCCGATATTCTTTTGCAACACACAATTGACCAACCACCACATAATTGACATCGCCCAATAAGATCCCCTTGTATTCGCATGCATCAATCGCGTCAAAAAGACCTTCAACAAGATCGTGACCCTTTCTGGATCCCTTTGTTGCTACCAAAGCATAACCAACCACCTTGTCGCCATCCTTGGCAATAATCGATGGAGAAAATGAATTCATCAACTCCAAATACTCAATTGTATAAGCAGCAGTGAGAAAACCCTGATCCATTGCTTCCTCTGGAGTGATATTCTGTTTTAAATTCAGTGCCTGCAAATCCCGGATACCTATAATTTCATTTGGGTTTGATACCCTTGTCAATTCAACCATATATTAATTTTCAAAAATCAAGCGCATCAAATCATGCCTGACCTACTACAATTATTTCAACTCAAAGCTCGCACGTAAAAGGTCACGACTATTGCCTCCAATCATCACATCAAACTTACCAGGTTCAACAACATATTTCAATGCTGCATTCCAGAACTTCAAGGTCTCTTCGTTGATTTTAAATACAATTTCTTTACTTTCACCAGCCTTCAAAAACACTTTTTGAAATCCTTTCAATTCCTTTTCTGGAGGCGTAATGCTTCTTACCAGATCTTGTGTATAAAACTGTACCACTTCTTCGCCATCATACTTGCCTGTGTTGCTAAGCGTAACAGACGCAGTTAACGTTGACCCTTTTACAAGACTGTTGCCACTGAGTTTGAAGTTGGAATAGCTGAAGTTTGTGTAACTCAACCCATATCCAAATGGAAACAAGGGTTCATTGGGAATATCAAGATACTTGCTGGAAAATTTATTATCGGGGTTCTGCGGCCTGCCTGTATTTTTTTGAGAATAGTAGACAGGAATCTGTCCAACACTATACGGAAACGACATGGAAAGTTTACCGGATGGATTCACGTTGCCATACAAAACATCTGCTATTGCACTACCGGCTTCAATGCCTGCATGCCATACTTGCAACACAGCAGCTGCGCCATCTACAATGTTGGTGAGTACCAACGGGCGACCACTCATTACAACCACAACAACCGGCTTCTTTGTTGCATAAAGCGACTGAAGCAACAACTGCTGTGATGGTGGCAAGGTGATATCTGCCCTACTTGCAGCCTCACCAGTCATTTCAGATGCCTCACCCACTACAGCAACAATTAGATCTGCACTGCTTGAAATGGTTAATGCTTCAGCAATCATTTCATTCGGACTGCGTTTATCAATTTCAACACGCGTACCAAACACATTGGCGCGCTTCGCGAGCGTGGTATCATCAGTAATGTTTGCACCTTTTGCATAACGGATTAAATTCTTCTCGCTTATTGATCCTTGCATTCCTGCAAAAACGGGAATTGACATTTGTGGTTCCCCAGCCACAGCCCATGTTCCAAGCATGTTGCTCTTGTCATTGGCCAACGGGCCAACCAAGGCTATCTTAGTCGTTTTTTTCAAAGGCAATACTTGCAGGTTATTTTTCAACAATACAAAAGACTTGGTTGCAATTTCTCTTGCAACAGATTTTACTTCTGCACTCAACACATTTTCTTTAGCCCTTTGCTCATCAATATACCTGAAGGGATCATCAAACAAGCCCAATTTATATTTTGCCTCTAACACATTTCTGCAAGCATTGTCAATCTGCTGAAGTGTTACATTTTTTTCACTCAATGATTGCTTCAATGTAGTAAGGTACCCTTCGCCGACCATGTCCATATCGAGACCAGCTCTTAAAGACATGGCAGATACTTGCTTGAGATCACCCATGCGGTGTGATGTCATTTCATTGATAGAAGTATAATCACTCACCACCAATCCCTTAAAGCCCCACTCTTTTCTTAGCAAATCTGTCAACAACCACTTATTGCCTGATGCAGGAACACCATCCACATCATTGAAAGAACTCATGATAGATGCAGCACCAGCATCAATGGCGGCTTTATATGGAGGCAAGTATTCATTGTACATTCTGATCTTGCTCATATCCACCGAATTGTAATCTCTTCCACCTTCAGCAGCACCATATGCAGCAAAATGTTTTACACAGGCAATCAAGGTATATTTATCTGCCAAAGAAGCACCTTGATAACCCTTCACCATGGCACTGGCAATTTGCGATCCCAAAAATGGATCTTCGCCTGAACCTTCTACAACCCTTCCCCAACGTGGATCACGCGCAATATCAACCATCGGTGAAAAAGCCCAGTTTAATCCGTCTGATGCAGCTTCTTTTGCAGCAGCCACAGCACTTCTTCTAATCAAGGCAGTATCCCAACTTGAGCTGATTGCCAGCGGTGTAGGGAACACTGTTTTGTATCCATGTATTATATCCAACCCGAAGATCAATGGAATCTTCAACCTTGATTCCTTCACTGCAATCTCCTGCGCTTTTTTAATTTTTTCAACACCAATCACTCCAAAGAGTCCACCTACATTGCCGTCCTTAATTTTTTTCTCTACATCCGTACTCACAACTGAACCTGTTGGGATACCATACCCAGGTGTTACCAAATTAAGCTGCCCAATTTTTTCCGACAGTGTCATCTTTGCCATAAGGGAATCAATAAAACCCTTCATTATCAATTTGGATTCAAGGGAGTTATTTGCAGCCTGACTCAATCGATTGGCAGCTGAAGTACCAGATGAAAGTTGACCCGACTTGCTAGCTGAACTGTTAGATGAATTTGCAGTAGCATCACTGATTGTTTTATTCAATGAAGCAGTCTGATCTTTTATTTTTTCTACAAGTTGATTTGCAAATGCAATCTGAGCAGTATTTGCAGCACCAGCCTTTGAATTTACAGCTGTAGGATTTGCAGTTGAAGAAGCACTCTTTGGGAATTTTTGTGTACTAGGTGCATTCCCGTTCTGAGCAAGCTCTTTTGACTTGGTCTTTATTGTGTTTATGTAATTAGTAACCACGGGCTTATAAGCTTCAGGAATAACTGGTTTGCTGCCACTGGATGAAACAGATTGGGGTAATTTATTATTCGCCAACGAAGTTGCATTTGACTTGATTGCGTCAACAAACTTTTTTGCCTCAGCAGTTTGTGACCTTACAACTGTTGATGTCAAAAAAATTGAAATTGCCAATAAAATTATATTGTGTTTCATATTGCTGCTTTATATATTATAAATACTATTCTGATTTTATGATTTTTGAAGAAGCGGAGATTCCATTTTCATTTATTGCCTCTATCCGATAATAATAAGTTTTTTTGAGGTCCATTCCCTTATAATAATAATCATTTGCATCATGAACCATCACGCAATTATACAACTTATCAGGGGCAGTCCCATAATATATATTGTAGGCATAGGCATTGTCAACCGGACTCCATTTCAACCACGCACTGCGCTTGTCCTTATCGGTTCTCAACACATAAAAATCCTTTACTGATTCCGGCTTCGCACCATTCCCATTCCCAAACACCCGCAAACCGCTGATGGCAAACTTGCCCGATGGTACATGTATATTTTCCAAACGGATATACCTTGCCATAACGGGTTTTTCCAATTCAATATAATCATGGGGAACATCAGTATGGTTGGATGATTTATCTGCCAACACAGTCCATTTTTTTCCATCCACAGAATAAGAAAGTACATACTGATGATTTTCACCAATCGTCTTGCCAAGAAACGTTACATCCTGATCAGCATAATTTATTTGTACAGCATTCACCGTTGAAACGTTTCCAAGATCGGATTCAATCCATTCTCCCTTATTCCCCGTAGCTGCACTCCAATAGGTCTTGATACTTTCATCCACCGTATTGTTTGCACTATAATTACCCAGTGTTGAGGAAACCCTTACAGGCTTTTTATAGTTCAACAACAGCCAACCTGTGAACCTGCTTT
>CANJEF010000179.1 GCA_947472965.1 Sphingobacteriales bacterium | reverse complement strand
TCAACGGATTTCATTCCAAACCCTTCCATTTTTTTGATTGAATCAAATGGCAGGTGGTATATCGATGGGATGTCATTCAGCCAACCCAATTCATAAAATTTCCTGATGTTTGCTTCACCCAAACCACGAATGTCCATTGCATCTTTGCTTGTGAAATGGATGATTCTCTCCACTATTTGTGACGGGCATTGGTAATTGGGACATCGCCATACTGCTTCTTCTTGTGTTTTTATCAATTTGGAATTGCAGCTTGGACAATGTGTTGGAAAATGTATTTCTTTTTCATTGCCTGTTCTCAATTCAGGGAATGATTTAACAATATAGGGTATAACATCACCTGCCCTTTCAATTAAAAGGGAATCACCTATCATGATATTTTTTTCACGAATGAATTCTTCATTGTGAAGTGAAATTGATCCTACTGTTACTCCTCCAATTGGCACCGGTTGTATTTTCGCTACAGGCGTGATGCTACCCGTTCTGCCAATTTGAAATTCAACTTGAAGCAATGTACTGGTAGATTGTCGCGCTTTGAATTTATAAGCAATGGCCCAACGCGGGTGATGGGTTGTCATGCCAAGCTTATCTTGTAATGCAAGTTCATTTACTTTGATTACCAAACCGTCAATTTCGTATGGCAAGGAGTCACGCTTCTTTTCGTATTCAGCAGCAAAAGCAACTACTTCAGCTATTCCGTGTAGGATCTTTTTTTCGCCAACAGGACTTCTGAAACCCAGTTCCCATAATAGTTCAAGGCTTTGTGAGTGAGACATAATGGGCTTGCTTTTTTCACCATATTGTATGTAGGCAATATGGTAGATGAATGCTTCCAGGTTTCTTTTCCCAACCATTTTTGCATCTTTCATTCTCAAAGATCCTGATGCAGCATTTCGTGGATTTGCAAGTGGGGGTAGGTTTTGTTCAGCCAGCTGCTCATTGAATTGTTTAAAATTTTCCTTGTTCATCAACACTTCGCCGCGTATTTCAATTTGATCGATACCATATTTAGTAAAGGCTGCGGAAAGGGGGATGGACCTGATTTGCTTGAGGTTGTGGGTGATGTCTTCTCCTTCAATACCATCACCTCTTGTGGCACCCCTGGTGTAAAGGTCATTTTCATATACGAGTGAAATGCTTGCCCCATCAAATTTTGGTTCAACACAATAGGTGATTTTATCAAGTTCTGATAATTCCCTTGCCTTGCGGTCCCAATCAATCAAGTCTTCTTCATTGTAGGAGTTCTCCAACGATAACATGGGAACAATGTGTTTCACAGTTTTGAACTGCTTGTTAAGTCCAGGCCCAACCCGTTGTGTAGGAGAATCTGTTGTTATGAGAGAAGGGTTTTCCTTTTCTATTTTTTTGAGCGCTTCATATATTTTATCAAATTCGAAATCTGATATGAGGGGGTCATTCATTACATAATACCGGCGTTCATGGAAGCGGATTACATTTCTTATCTCGTTCATATTTTTTTCAAGAAATCCCAAGTCCCCAGAATTTTCAATAATTTCCTTGCTCTTTTCAAGAAAAAACCTATTATCTTCAATGGTGTGCATGTAAGGGGGGGAGTTGAAGCCTAAAAATAGAATTTTTTAATTTTCTTTTTCCCATTTCGCTTTTGAATTATTTCATTAATTGCCTATACACGCCATAAACGATTTTGCATGTCAGATGAAACCATAAAGATGATGAAGGAGAAGTCCTTCATTGAACACGTACCGGATTTTAAGTATTCCCTTTCGGTTGATTGTGTCATCTTCGGATATGATCAAGGTGTTCTGAAGGTATTGTTGATCGAGAGTGATCTTCCTGAATTTTTTGGGAAGTGGTCTTTGTTGGGAGATGTGTTACATCATGGCGAGGACCTTGATCAGGCATCGTATCGTGTTTTAAGGGAGCGAACTGGACTCAGCAATATGTTCCTTGAGCAGGTAAAGACGTTCAGTAGTGTTGACAGGCATCCGGCTGGAAGGGTTATCACAACAGCGTATTTGGCGTTGGTAAATGCAAAAGATTATCAGTTGAAAACAGGCAGCAATGCGTTGCATTGGCATCCTGTTTCAGATGTTTGTGCAATGGCATTTGACCATAAGTTAATATTGGAGACCTGCCTTGATGTGCTCAGAAAAAAAATCCAGCAGGAACCCATCATCTTCAATTTACTGGAAAAGAAATTCTCACTTCGTAAACTGCAACAGGTTTTCGAAGTGGTATTGGGAATTGGGTTTGATAGAAGGAATTTCAGGAAAAAGCTTTTTTCTACCGGGATGTTGTATGATGAAAACGAAATGGAATCCGACGTACACCACCGTCCAGGCAAGTTGTATTCTTTCAATCAACTGGCTTATGATAATTTCAAGGTTAAGAGTTTTGTAGGGTTACAATTTTAGTCCCTAGAATTCTAAAAATCAATTAATTCCGATTGGATTTGGCCCATCAATTTTATAAATCATCCATTTTATTATTGAAAATCAATTAGTTACAAGACTGCTCTCAAAAAAAAGTCTATTTTTATTGGTTTATGAATCTCCTTTTGTTTAGTTTCGCCGTCCATTTCTAAATGAGGTGGGTGTTTCCGGGATGGCGGAAGCATATTTTTAAACCCAGATGAAAATCTGAAAACTTGACAAAATGAGTAAACTACATTTTACCACAAAGCATGCAAATGCAGCTTCCGTGCAACGTAATTGGTACGTTGTGGACGGAACCAATCAAACTGTGGGACGAATCTGCAGCAAAATTGCTTCAGTATTACGCGGAAAGAACAAAGCGTACTATTCGCCCCATGTTGATTGCGGAGATTACATTATTGTAATTAACAGCGAAAAGGTTGTTTTTACAGGAAACAAGATTGACTACAAGGAGTATCAACACGTAACAGGATATCCAGGTGGTCAGAAAATTGAAATTGCAAAAGACCTGCAAAAACGTCGCCCTGAGGTTATTGTTGAAAGGGCTGTAAAGGGTATGCTTCCAAAGAATCGTCTTGGACGTCAGATGATCAAGAAGCTTTTTGTATATGTAGGTGATAAACATCCACATACTGCTCAGCAACCTTTGCCTTTCAAATACTAATTTTTAAAACGATCACAAAACAAGAATAATGGAAAAACAAAAAATTGGTCTTGGTCGAAGAAAGGAAGCTGTTACCAGGGTTTTCCTAACCAAAGGAGACGGTAGCATCATGGTAAACGATCTTGACTACAAAGCATATTTCCCTCAGATATATCTTCAGAATCAAGTTGAATTGCCAATCAAAACCATCGAAGGTGCAGGCAAATATGCCATCAAGGTAAATGCAACTGGTGGAGGCAAGAAAGGGCAGGCTGAAGCTTGTAAACTTGGTATCTCACGTGCATTAATCAATTTGAATCCTGAGTTCAGACCCGCACTTAAAGCTGCAGGTTTGTTGAGAAGGGATCCAAGGGGTGTTGAAAGAAAGAAATTCGGTAAGAAGAAAGCGAGAAGAAGCTTCCAGTTCAGCAAACGTTAACAAAATAATTCAACAACTGATTTTATTGGTTGTACGGATATCAACATTTATAAAGAACTTAAAACACATATTGTAAAATGGAAAATAACGCCACACTGCATCAACAACTTTTGGAAGCTGGTGTTCACTTTGGTCACCTCCGTAAGAAGTGGAATCCAAAGATGCTACCATACATCTACGCAGAGAAAAAAGGCATCCATATCATTGACCTGAACAAGACATTGGAATGTTTGCAGGATACTGCGGCAGCCCTAAAGGCTATCGCTAAGAGCGGCAAGAAAATCATGTTCGTTGGTACAAAGAAACAAGCCAAAGAGATCGTAACTGAGTGTGCTCAGCGTGTTAACATGCCATATGTTACTGAGCGTTGGTTGGGTGGAATGCTTACCAACTTCAATACCGTGAGGAAGTCTGTTAAAAAAATGCAGAGTATTGAAAAGATGCTCAGCGATGGCAGCTTTGACAATATCACAAAGAAAGAGCGTCTTCAATTGTCAAGAGATAGGGATAAGATGGAAAAGGTTCTCGGTGGTATTGCACAACTGGGCAGGGTTCCTGCAGCGTTGTTCATCATTGACATCGGACATGAGCATATTGCACTTGCTGAAGCAAAGAGATTGGGCATCATGACTTTCGGAATGGTTGATACAAACTGTGATCCAAACAAGGTTGAATTTCCAGTTCCTTCAAATGATGACGCAACAAAGTCAATTGCAATCATAACAAATTATATTACTGCAGCGATTGCTGAAGGCTTGTCAGAGCGTCAGGCAGAAAAATCTGAAGACGGTGATGATGCTGATGATGTTTCTGATAACCAACCTAATCTAAATATTGATGAGGAAGGTGCTGAAACTGATGCT
>CANJEF010000178.1 GCA_947472965.1 Sphingobacteriales bacterium | reverse complement strand
GTCTGGTTTCAATTTTTACAAGTCTAACTAGTTCAATATTAATATTTGCAACACTCAACAAGTTATTTGAACGGTCGATATTCCGGTCAATATACGTCCCAACTGTAAATGTTCTTTATCAGGCATATCCATCTGATATCAGATCAGTGAGTCAGAATTATGCTGATGGTTATGGGAAAACGATTGGACAGATTATTGGGGGTTTGTTGATTTTGGTTATGGCGATGGTTCCCTCGTTTGATCTCAAGATGCAACTTGTTTTCATTTTGATGTTTTTAATACTCGTATGCTGGTTTTTGGTTTCCAAAAAACTTATTGATTATTATCGAATAGAATTGAACCAGCTTATCATCAAAATGAAATCATCTACTGGTATAGTCAAATCAAAGAATGCTGCCGAATATAATATCGCTTTTAGTGATTTAAGTATTGCTGCGAATGTAAAATTTTCCAAGATGGTTGGAATGTCTCCTATTCAGCTACAATCCATCAGTAATAATGAAGATTATATTCGTGCATTCAATTCATTCCAACAGTCTTTTTTACAAAGGGTTTCCAATCAGCCAATGGTAAAATTGGATAACGATGAAATTGAAGTTTTAAAATATGTGGTACATACGGCAAAAAGCAGGTCCATTGTTCCTGGTTCAATGAATTTTCAGCTGAATCTACTTTTATACAAGGATTGTTGGGATTATACTTCCGAAATACTAAAGGCTTGGACTTTCGAAGAGGTGGAAAGAGGATTGATCTTTATAACTGACCATTATGGTTCAGAGCGATTAAAAGATTTTCGTGTCAGCTTGATGTATGTCTACATGTATCAACTTTATTATGAAAAGCTTCCTGATCGCAAAAAGGAGCATGAGTTGAGAGCGCTATGCCATCTAGACAAAAAGATTTTTTCTTCTGTTATTTCGGATGCAGACTTTAATTTAAATAGGGAAATTCATCATCAGGCATATATTCAGGTGCTTCAAAAAGCGGTATCTGATCTCACGTATGCTTCAGCTTGTTTGGATGACCTCAAAGATAATTTTCCGTTGTTGAATAAATTGCTTGAAGCAGAAAAACTTCAAGCTACCCAGGATATTGTTAATGTATTACGATCGGTACATGATAAGGATATTTTTGATCGAATCATTCCTATGATTTTCATGGGGAACAGAAGTGATGAAGTTATTGCCGCTGAAATGCTTGAATTGGTATTGTCTGATGAAGAAAAGGTATGGGTATTACCGGTAATGCGGGAAAAAACAAATAGTGCGCTAAACAGGAAATTAGAAGTGGATTTTCCACAGGCCCAATTGTCGCTTGAGGTAAGACTGCTATCAATTATTGGAAAAAATTCAAGCAGATTGAGTGAGTTTACTCGATTGATTGCACTTCAATGTTGGATTGAAAGATTTCCCTCCGACAAGGTATTTACAATGATGTCAGCTTATGGATTTTCAAATGAGTCATATTTTAAATTTCAAGCACATTCATATATTAAAGAAAATCATCCTGAAAAATATAATGCATTTGTTGGCAGAACAAAATATCAAATAGAATCAGAAAATAACAAGGTTCCTTTGGTTCCTATCTTGGAAAAGTTGTTGGGTGGGATGACTGAAATTATTCCAATTTCAATTGTAGATATGTTTGTACGATGTAAAATGGAGGATCCGGATTTTCTTGGTGTGAATGATGAGGGGAATGCTTTATTGCAAAAAGTGTATAAAGGCCGGTTGGCTGAACTGGAAAAATGCAAAAAGTTATTTCTTAAAGTTTTTTCGGTAGGGCAGGATAGTGCACTAGCTGATGCAGGATAACTTTCATCATGGCACTAACTGATTTTGGTTTGATGTTCATCATCTTTTTTTTGAAAGAAGTTTTTCATATATTTAAATAATAAATTTTCATGTTTCTGCGTGAATTGAAGTGGTTTTTCGGCGCTCTCTTGCTTTCTGCATTGCTTTCCTTTGTTTTCATTCTGTTGCTGAGAATGATTGACGCTGATTTGGAAACAAGAATTGATTTTTCTTGGAAATTATATTTGACAGGTTTGATAGTTATGTTGCTGAATCTCTATGCTGGTAGATTCATTTTGCAATCTGTACGCGATCGTTTGGGTTGAAGTAAAACAAAATTAAAAGATGATTCACCATATTATTTCAGTTATAGCCACTCAGTTGAATGAATATCTGCGGAATGAGTTGAACATATCTGAAGAAATGGTAATTGTTTCCAGCCTCATGGATATCAAGGGAAACGCAAACATGCAAATTGAAAACAAGGTTTGTTTGTTTTTGCAAAATATCGAAGAGGAGAAAATTGCCAAGAGTGGTGGCTTTCAGGCCAATGCAGGAATGGCACCACCGATGTATGTTAATTTGTATTTGGTATTTGCCGCCAACTTCCCCGATCCGAATTACATGGAATCCTTGCGATATACTTCAATGATTATTGAGTTTTTTCAAGGGCACTCAGTATTGGACAGAAGCAATACTCCCATGTTGTCTTCTAACATTGATAAAGTAACCCTCGACTATGTTAATCTTGATTTTAATGAGTTAAATAACCTTTGGAGTTTGATCGGAGCGAAGTACATCCCATCTGCAGTATACAAACTGAGGATGTTGACCTTTAACCATAACATGATTAGGGAGGATGTACCAGGAGTTATTCAAGGGGTTGATTCCATGCAGGGAATTGCTTCAACGCTTAGAGACAGGATTGTGGATGGCCTCTCTTCAACGCCTAGTGAAGGGACTTAAAAAGCCGATTGATATATTATATTTTTTATATTAGAATCAAATAGAAATTAACTGATCGAATGAACGAAGCCCTCTCCATAAAATCACAATATTCAACCCAATACGAAGTTTTTTTACAGGTTGTGGTGATGCACAATTACTATACTGACGGGCGGTGTAAGGATCTTATTATTGAACCTACTATAGAGACAAAGTCGAAGTTAAGAGGATATAATATTTTATTCAAGCCACAAGCTGATGGATTCATGCTGGCCTTGAATAGACTGAAGGATTACTCTATGGCTAATTTTCTTAGGCCAGAGACTTTTGATTTCAGTTTCAAAATTCGCAATCCGCAATTCTTAAGGTTTACAGACTTGCCTTATGAGGCGTCTCAATTTCATGTTTTTGAGAATACTGCATCCGAGGATGGTCGGATGCATCGTGATCAATTTGTGGGTCCAAATTCAAGTCAAAATGTTGATAATGAAGGTATTGGAGGAATTATTCGAATCCATCACGTTCCTGAAAAACCCTTGTTTTTCAATGCTCCCACTGATGATTTGAATAAGCCAAAGCTACACTTTATCCATTTTAACAACCGGAAAGTGAGGGTCAAATACCTGTGTTACGGTAACAATAATTTAACAAATAATTCACAATTTATTCACATTGAAAACGTTAATGATACATCTACGAAAGCTATATTTACAACCCCTACCACGGTAAAGATGAAAAGTGGAGTTGATGGTTTGGAATTTATTTCTTCAGAAGAACTAGCTTTAAAAGAGGAATTTCCAGATTATTGGCAGCTGAAAAGGGGGAAAAGCGGAAGTTTTCCATTTGAGTACAAAAAGGTATTACCACTTCCCAAACCAGATGCGGTTGTGGGATTTGAAAATGGATTCATCTGCGAATTAATTGTCAAACTTTAAAACACATACATGGCAACAGTACTAGCGACCCCAGGGGTCTACATCGAAGAAAAAAGTGCTTTTGGCTCTTCCGTTGTACCAGTGGCAACAGCCGTTCCGGCTTTCATTGGGTACACTAAAAAAGCGCTTAGAGGAACAAAGTCATTAACGAATGTTCCAACAAAGATTTCATCATTTGCTGATTTTGAACAATTTTTTGGAGGAGCTCCAAAGACCATGTTCACTTTGAAGGCAGATGACACTTTGGAAGTTATCGCAAACACACGTTTCCTTTTGCACAGCGCAATGCGTTTTTATTTCGCAAATGGCGGTGCTGATTGTTACATTGTTTCAATTGGTGATTACTCCAATGGTGTAAATGCAAAGGACTTCAACGATTTGGCTACTGAAGCAGGTCTTCCTAGCTTGTTGAAGTACATGGAGCCTACTTTGTTGGCTTCCCCAGAAGCGATCTTGCTTGGAAAGGATGAGTGTTACTCACTTCAACAAGCCATGTTGCAACATTGCGGATATGAAATGAAAAACAGGTTCGCTATCCTTGACGTTCACAATGGCGACCAAAAAAGAACAAATGATGAAGAAGATGTAGCAAACAAATTCAGAGAAGGTGTTGGTTCAAACTTCCTTCAATGGGGTGCTGCTTACTATCCTTTCGTAAAAACTACGATTGTAGGTAGTTCTGAAGTTGATTTCACAAACATTC
>CANJEF010000177.1 GCA_947472965.1 Sphingobacteriales bacterium | reverse complement strand
TGAAGCCTTGTTAGAAGACATGGAAGGATATATTGCCGAAGGCCCCGGTGCAAATGTATTTATTGAAAAAGATAAAAAAATATTCACGCCATCTCTAGGTAACATCCTTACGGGAATAACCCGTGCCACTGTGTTGGAAATTTGCAACGATTTCGGGATTCCAGTTGAAGAGAAAAAAATGAAGGAAGACGAATTGAAAAAAGCAGACAATGCATTTTTTTGCGGCACTGCAGTGGAAGTAATTGGTTGGCAAAGTATTGACGATGTTACCTTCCCAGGAAAATGGGAACTAAGCATCTCCCATATTATTGAAAAAGCTTACAAGGCTTTGGTTAGAGAAGATGTTGCGACCTATGAGGCACAACGAAATGCGTACATAAATTACAAATGATTTGATACCATGAATGAGATTAATAAATACAGCAAAACGATTACATTAGATCCTACCCAACCCGCAGCACAAGCCATGTTCTATGGTATCGGACTTACTGATGCTGATCTTGAAAAAGCACAAGTTGGCATTGCCAGCATGGGCTATGATGGGAACACGTGTAACATGCACCTGAATGATTTGGCAGCAGATATCAAAAAAAGTGTATGGGCCAATGACCTTGTGGGACTGACTTTCAACACGATTGGCGTGAGTGATGGAATGTCGAATGGAACAGATGGAATGAGATATTCGCTGGTAAGCAGGGATGTTATTGCAGATTCTATTGAAACAGTGTGTGGTGCACAATATTATGATGGACTGATTACAGTACCTGGTTGTGATAAAAATATGCCTGGATCCATTATGGCAATGGGAAGACTCAATAGGCCTTCCATCATGGTTTATGGCGGAACCATTGCACCCGGCCATTATAAGGGCGAGGACCTTAATATCGTTTCAGCTTTCGAAGCATTGGGCAAGAAGATTGCAGGCCAACTTGATGATGCTGATTTCAAGGGCATTGTAATGAACTCTTGTCCAGGTGCGGGCGCCTGTGGCGGTATGTACACTGCAAATACAATGTCTTCTGCCATTGAGGCTTTGGGAATGAGTCTGCCCTACTCATCATCTAACCCTGCATTGAGTGAAGAAAAAAGAAATGAATGCATTGAAGCAGGAAAAGCTATCCGAAATTTATTGGAAAAAGATATCAAACCGTCTGATATCATGACAAGGGAAGCCTTTGACAATGCGCTGACAATAATTATTGCACTTGGTGGTTCAACCAATGCAGTATTGCATCTGATTGCAATGGCACATAGTGTTGACATCAAACTAACGCAAGATGATGTACAAGCCATTAGTGATAAAGTGCCTGTTATCGCAGATTTCAAGCCAAGTGGGAAATACCTGATGGAAGACCTTCACAATATTGGTGGCGTTCCTATGGTGATGAAATACTTGCTATCAAAAGGAATGCTGCACGGACATTGCATGACCGTTACGGGAAAAACGTTAAAAGAAAATCTTGATACTATTCCAGATATTGAGTTCGAAAATCAAAAGATTATCTACACCATTGAAAACCCAATTAAACAAACCGGTCATCTTCAAATTCTCTATGGAAATATTGCTGAAGGCGGAAGTGTTGCAAAAATAAGCGGAAAGGAAGGCGATACGTTTTCAGGCCCTGCAAGGGTATTCAACGGAGAGAAAGAATTGATTGCTGGTATAAGCAGTGGACGTGTACAAAAAGGCGATGTGGTTGTTATTCGCTATGCCGGACCAAGAGGTGCTCCTGGTATGCCTGAAATGTTGAAACCCACCTCAGCAATTATTGGCGCAGGTCTTGGAAAAGAAGTGGCACTCATTACAGATGGAAGGTTCAGTGGAGGCACACATGGCTTTGTAGTTGGCCATATTACTCCAGAAGCATTCGATGGAGGCACCCTTTGTATCATTGAAGATGGGGATATCATTGAAATTGATGCCAGTAAGAACGCCATTAATCTTATGATTTCACAGGAGCAAATTGAAAAAAGAAAAGCAAGTTGGAAACAACCGCCACTAGCCGTAACAAAAGGGATTTTATATAAATATGCAAAGCAAGTAACAACAGCTGCAGAAGGCTGTATAACAGATAAATAAAGTAACCATGCAAACAGAAACATTGGATAAAAAAGAAGCCGTCAATCAAGGGTCTACTGAAGTAACAGGTAGTCAAGCATTGCTGGATGCACTCATACAAGAAGGTGTAGAAACCATTTTTGGATATCCTGGTGGAGCCATCATGCCAATTTATGATGCCCTATATGACTATAACGACAAATTGGAACATATTCTGGTAAGACATGAACAAGGTGGAATCCACGCAGGACAAGGATACGCCAGAACATCAGGGAAGACAGGGGTGGTTTTTGCAACAAGTGGACCCGGAGCAACAAACCTAGTTACAGGATTGGCTGATGCCATGATTGATTCTACCCCACTAGTTTGTATTACCGGTCAGGTATTTGCCCACTTGCTCGGAACAGATGCATTTCAAGAAACTGATATCATCAATATCACCACTCCCGTAACCAAGTGGAACTACCAAATTACAGATGCAAATAGCATACCGGAAGTATTGGCAAAAGCATTTTATATTGCAAAAAGCGGAAGGCCAGGTCCAGTACTTATAGATATTACAAAAAATGCGCAACTTCAAAAATTCAACTATAGCGGCTACAAAAAATGTGATCATATCCGTAGCTACAGACCCAAGCCAATAATTCGGGAAGAATATATCAAAGCCGCAGCGGAGATGATCAACAAGGCACAAAAACCTTTTGTTATTTTCGGACAAGGTGTTATTCTTGGTGAGGCTGAAATGGAATTCAAGCAATTCATTGAAAAAGGAGGATTACCTGCAGCATGGACTATTCTTGGATTAAGCGCCTTGGAAACAGATCATCCACTCAATGTTGGAATGCTTGGCATGCATGGAAACTATGGACCAAATGTAATGACAAACGAATGTGATGTGCTGATAGCAGTAGGAATGCGATTTGATGATAGGGTTACGGGAAGACTTGATCGCTATGCAAAACAGGCCAAGGTAATACACCTTGATATTGATCCTTCGGAAATAGACAAAAACGTGAAAGCTGATATTCCCGTTTGGGGAGATTGCAAGGAAACACTTCCAATGATTACAAATTTGCTTGAAAAAAGAACACATGAAAAGTGGCTCTTGGGTTTTGTAGAATGCATGAAAGAGGAAGTAGATATAGTCATTCATGATGAAATGCATCCTAAGACAGATGTAATGACAATGGGTGAAGTGATTGACCAGCTGAACGAACTTACCAAAGGTGATGCAGTAATTGTTACAGACGTTGGACAACATCAAATGGTGGCATGTCGCTATGCAAAATTCATCAAATCAAAAAGCAATATTACTTCAGGCGGACTAGGAACAATGGGCTTTGCTTTACCTGCGGCGATAGGTGCCAAATACGGGGCAAAAGACAGAACAGTGGTTGCTGTGATTGGTGATGGTGGAATACAAATGACAATTCAAGAACTTGGTACTATCATGCAAAATAATGTCAATGTAAAAATCCTGATACTCAACAATCGATTTCTTGGCATGGTTAGACAGTGGCAACAGTTGTTCAATGAAAAGCGATATTCGTTCGTTGATATTGAAAGTCCCGATTACGTTGCCGTTGCAAAAGGCTATCGAATTGAAGGAAATTCAATAGAAAATAGAGCGGATTTAACTTCAGCCCTTTCCACCATGTTAAACCACGATGGTCCTTACCTGCTGGAAGTCTTTGTAGGAAAAGAGAACAATGTATTTCCCATGGTTCCCCAGGGTTGTGGAGTGTCTGAAGTAAGATTAAAATAAATAACATGAAACAGGAATTCACGATAACCATATACACAGAAAACCAAGTTGGCTTGCTCAACAGGATTGCGATCATATTTTCTAGAAGAAAAATCAATATTGAAAGCCTTAATACTTCACCATCAGAAGTTGAAGGTATTCACAGATTTACCATTGTCATTTCTGAAACAGATGACGTGGTGAGAAAAATCGTTCGTCAAATAGAAAAACAAGTGGATGTGTTGAAAGCATACTTCAACACCAACGAAGAAATCATTTGGCAGGAATTGGCCTTGTACAAGGTTCCAACTGAAATCATCGCTGAAAAAGTAAAAGTTGAAAGATTGCTTAGAACCTATGGAGCCAGGGCCGTTGTTATCAGAAAAGACTATACCATTTTTGAAACAACAGGGCAACGGGAAGAAACTGATACGTTGATTAAAGTGCTTGAGCAATTCAGTCTGATTGAATTTGTTCGCAGTGCAAGGGTTGCAATCATAAAAGACAGCAAAGGCTTCCATGAAAAACTCAAAGAATTCGAACAATCAGCACCACAAATAAAAAGTATTAAGGAAC
>CANJEF010000176.1 GCA_947472965.1 Sphingobacteriales bacterium | reverse complement strand
TATTGGTGGTTGCATAGAAGTAAATGATGTGTTTTAGATTGGTCAATTAGTATCAACTTAATTTATTATTTCATTTAACTGCTATAAAACTCCCCATCCCGATATAGAGCGAAGCGAGATCATCGGGAAGGGGAATCTTTTAAATTTATTTGATGTAGTATATATTATTAGGGTGCTGTTTTATCCACCCTGCGTGTTCCCGCATAGAGCTCATATTCCAATAACCTGCATTCTATTTTTGCATTCAAAAATTCAATTCTTCTGCTCGGCTTCAACCTGATGGCTTTCGCAAGATCTAGGTTGCCTGTAAACACATAACCCAATTTGCCTTTGCACATATTTTTCATGAAATCACCCATTCTGGCATAGGTTTGATTCAATTCCATTTCGTCGCCCAATCGCTCACCATATTCAGGATTAAACATCACAATTCCTTCGCCATCAGGAATCTCTGTGTATTCAAATTCGCATACTTGAAAATCAATCAGGTGGGCTACTTCAGCAACTTCTGCATTAATGCGTGCAATATCAATTGCCTTTTCACTGATGTCGGATGCAATGATTCTCAATCCTTGGGGCTCAACAATTTTTTCGTTGAGCAAGGCCCTTTCCTTTTCATACATCTCCGGTTCATAACCCAAGACGTGCATAAAACTATAATTATCCCTTAGTAATCCGGGTACTCTGTTGGTAGCAATCAGCGCAGCTTCAATTGCCAAGGTGCCTGAACCACACATGGGGTTGATGAAAATATCTTTTCTATTCCACTTCGTTGCAATAATGGTTGCAGCAGCCAGTGCCTCTAACATGGGCGCACTACCTGGCAATTTTCGATAGCCATGTTTAGCCAGTGTTTCTCCGGATGTATCAAGAAATATTTCTGCTTCTTCCTCTTTCCAAAAAAGATAGACAACAGCACCCAATAATTCAGAACCCGTTGTAGGCCTTGTATTGGTTGCATCCCTCATCCGATCAACAATGGCATCTTTTACCCTGAGATTTGCAAATAAATTTGTTTGAATCGTTGGGTGAAAAACATTGCTGGTCACAGAAAAGTATCCTTCTGGGGCAATGATTTTTTCCCATTCAATGGTGGAAACCGCCTGGTGCAGTTCATCAGGATCATCACAAATGAACATTTTAAGAGAAAACATAACCTGGCTTGCGCAACGTAAGTTCAGGTTTAATCGAATGCAATCCTGAAGCGTGCCGGTTAGCTCCAAGCCCGTTTGGAAAGTGCGATCGGGTTCAAACCCAAGTTCAACCACCTCTTTTTCTAATGATATGGAAAGCCATTTATGGCAGGTTATGATGATTTTTCTTTGCTCTTCGAATATTTGCATGATAGCAAACTTAATTCAATTCATTTTGATGATTTAAATTATTTTTAGTTCAAAATATTAATTGAACATGCTTTTGAAAAAACTTATTCTCCTGTTCCTAGGATATGGAATAATACAGGGTTCAACCGGTGGGGTGTTTGCACAACCTAAGTCGGACAGCCTGTTGGCTAACATCTTGTATAAAATCAACGATCTCAACACACAGAAAATTATACAGGATCCCATGGGATACAGGTGTCAAATTATTTTCACGCAAATTGATAGAGATAAAAATAACACTCCGCATTTTACAAATCACTACTTCAATGTAGACCCTAGTCTATATTTTAATCCCGCTTCCATGGTGAAGATGCCATTGGCTTTTCTTTCATTGGAAAAACTACATGAAATGAAAGTGAGTGGAGTTGATAAGTATACCCCCATGGAATTTGATAGCAGCTTTGAGAAGCAGGTTGCCATGGCAAAAGATTCCAGTTCCGACAATGGAAAGCCTTCCATTGCACATTTCATCCGAAGGGCTTTTTTGATCAGTGAAAATGATCCGTACAACAGAATGTATCAATTCGTAGGACAACAAAATGCGAATAGAAAACTCTTGGACAAGGGGTATGCTTCATCCAGAATTACACGCCAGTTCATGGGATACACGGATGATCAAAATCGACACACAAATGGAATACGTTTTTTGAGTGAAACCGGTAAGTCGCTTTTTTATCAAGAGTCGGCATACAACAGAGACAGCTTTCTTTTTCCTTCAACAACCTTGGTAGGGGATGCGCATATCAACCGAGATGAACAACTAGTTAAAGCGCCCTTCGATTTTACCCGACACAATAATATTTCACTGGAAGACATGCGGATGATGCTGCAAGCTGTTGTTTTTCCGCAATCCGTTACAGCAAATCAACGATTTAATTTAACGGAAGATGACAGACTTTTTCTTTTGAAATACCTTTCACAATATCCATCCGAGACTAGCTATCCCAAATATGATAGTAGTATTTTTTATGACAGTTATGTGAAGTTCTTTTTTCAGGATTCTTCGCACCAGATGCCTTCGCATATCCGTGTGTTTAACAAGGTGGGATGGGCCTATGGTTTCTTGACTGATGTATCATACGTATTGGATACAAAGAACAATACTGATTATATGCTGTCTGCTACGGTGTATGTTAATAGTGACGGAGTTGTCAACGATTCAAAATACGATGAGGCAACCGTTGGCTTTCCTTTTCTCAATTCCATTGGCAATGCCATTTACCAATATGATTTGAAACGAAAACGCAGTCATCATCCCAAGCTGGAAATGAAAGGCATCGTTTATGACAAGCGAAATCCAGCTGACAATCGGCCTCAGATCAAGGTGGCAGATAATTAGCCAAGTTTAATAATGTCACTTTGAAGGGCGTATTGTCTTCGGCTGCCACACTCTTTATTATTAATTCACCGATTATTTATTTTTTTGTGAACAAACCAAGTCCTTACATTGTAATCATATAAATTTACTTTGAACGCTGCTTTTTTAATATTTCCCCATCAACTCTTCAAGAATATTGAATCACTGAAAAGTGTAGATCAAATTTATCTTGTTGAAGAGACATTGTACTTCAAGCAATTTTCATTTCACAAGCAGAAGCTGGCATTTCATCGGGCTAGCATGCAGCACTATGTTTCTTTTCTTCATCAAAATGGTTTCGACGCGAATTATGTTGAATCTGTTAGTCCCCTTTCAAATACCAAGGAACTGATTGTTGATTTAGCAGAAAAAGGAATCAAGGAAATACATTGCTATCGTGTCTCTGATAATTGGCTTGAAAAAAGTATTGTTAGTAACACTGCTGAAAAAAAGATAAAACTAATCTGGCATGAGTCTCCTATGTTCATGTTGTCATTTGATGAAATGAACAATGAATTTCAAAATAGCAAGACTTTTTTTCAAACGAATTTCTACATCAAACAACGAAAGCGGTTTTCCATTTTGCTGAATGATGAACACGGACCCGAAGGTGGCAAATGGAGCTTTGACGCAGATAACAGAAAGCCATATCCTAAAAACAAGGCTGTTCCATCGCTTCAAATATTTCCAAAGAGCAAATGGAGAGAAGAAGCAAATAAATATGTTGACAAGCAATTCTCTCAAAATCCAGGTTATCTGAATGGTGAGATTCAATATCCCATCACACACGAAGAAGCTGAGTCTTGGCTTGCTCATTTCATTGATCATCGGTTGGCAGAATTTGGTATTTATGAAGATGCCATGGTAGCGAACGAGCATGTTTTGCACCATAGTGTCCTGACCCCTATGCTAAATGCTGGATTGATCACTCCGAGGCAAGTTATTGATGGTATTCTTGATGCTTCAGCTGCAAAAGGGATACCCCTAAATAGTTCCGAAGGGTTTATCCGACAGATTTTGGGGTGGAGAGAATTCATGCATGGCGTTTACCATGCTGTTGGTTCAAAACAAAGGGTCTCTAATTTTTGGGGATTCAACAGAAAAATACCTGCATCATTTTATAATGGTACCACCGGAATCGCGCCGGTTGATGATGCCATAAAAAAGTTGTTAAAAACTGGATACAACCACCACATTGAACGATTGATGATTTTGAGCAACTTCATGCTACTCTGTGAATTTGATCCGAATGAGGTTTACAAGTGGTTTATGGAAATGTATGTTGATGCGTACGATTGGGTGATGGTTCCCAATGTATACGGAATGGGACAGTTTGCTGATGGTGGATTGATCTGTACCAAGCCCTACATTAGTGGTAGTAATTATGTTCTTAAGATGAGTAATTACAAAAAAGATGCAACCTGGACGGATGCATGGGATGGCTTGTTTTGGCGGTTCATGCATAATCACAGGGATTTTTTCTTGAAAAACCCCAGGTTGGGAATGTTGGTACGGACCTTTGACAAGATGAATCCGGACAAGAGAAATTTGCATCTTCAAAACGGGGAAGCGTTTCTAAGTAATTTATAGTGGGTAGCAATGAAGAATAACAAAGGCAAAATAGTGAGTAAGACAAACCTTCCT
>CANJEF010000175.1 GCA_947472965.1 Sphingobacteriales bacterium | reverse complement strand
CCTGCAGAATTCAAGGAAATGTTTATTAAGGGATATAACCAAAAGCTGGGAGGTGACATTCAGGTTGTGTACAGGCCAAATTACTTTTTTGGTGGCGCAACAGGAACCACACATGGATCAATGTACCCATATGATTCACATATTCCGCTGCTATGGATGGGATGGGGTATAAAGCAAGGGAATTCAAACCGGGAAGTGCATATGACAGATATTTCAACAACCCTGGCAGCCATGTTGAAGATTCAGATGCCAAGTGGTAATGTTGGAAAAGTAATCAGTGAGGTGATTAAGTAATCATTTTATACATTCAACCAATGCAACAATATCTCGACCTACTGAAACACATCATGGAAACCGGAACGGAAAAAAGCGACCGTACCGGAACGGGCACTAAAAGTGTTTTTGGCTATCAAATGCGCTTCGACTTATCCAAAGGGTTTCCAATGGTTACCACCAAAAAGTTGCATTTGCGAAGTATCATTTATGAATTGTTGTGGTTTTTGAAGGGGGAGACAAACATTAGATACCTGAAGGAAAATGGGGTGAGTATATGGGATGAGTGGGCCGATGTACATGGCGAGCTTGGGCCTGTTTATGGCAAGCAATGGCGATCGTGGACTGGTCCTGATGGCAAGGTGCATGACCAGATATCCGACTTGATTGCTCAGATAAAGAAAAACCCCGATAGCCGAAGATTGATTGTAAGTGCATGGA
Source organism: Sphingobacteriales bacterium (assembly GCA_947472965.1). The sequence goes on along the minus strand of CANJEF010000175.1, from coordinate 3,672 downwards.
ATGTGGGAGAACTTTCTCAAATGGCATTGATGCCCTGCCATACACTCTTTCAGTTTTATGTTGCAGATGGCAAACTATCATGTCAGCTTTATCAACGTTCTGCAGACGTATTTCTTGGTGTGCCTTTCAATATTGCATCCTATGCTTTATTTACATTGATGGTAGCCCAAGTATGTAATTTGAAGCCGGGAGATTTCGTGCATAGTTTTGGTGATGTGCACTTATATAATAACCATGTTGAACAGGCAACACTTCAGCTATCACGTGATCCTTTCCCACTTCCTGAAATGAAAGTAAATCCTGAAGTCAACGATATTTTTTCTTTTTCTTTTTCAGATTTTACATTGGAAGGCTATCAGTCGCACCCAGGGATTAAAGCACCTGTTGCGATTTGAAATAGAATTATTTAAATTAAACCTGAGTAATATGATCATTTCCCTTGTAGTTGCTGTTGCAAATGACAATGCTATTGGAGGGAACAATGGATTGCTTTGGCATCTTCCGAATGATCTCCGGTTTTTCAAAAATACCACCTGGGGGATGCCCGTGGTAATGGGTCGGAAAACGTTTGATTCAATGGCTGGAAAGCCTTTGCCCGGCAGGACCAATATCGTGATCACCAGAGATGCTTCAGCATTATCAGCAACCGGGCAAGTCCATTTTGTTTCAACAATAGAGATGGCCTTGCAAAAGGCTGCAGAGACCGACTGCAAGGAGATTTTCATCATTGGCGGCGGAGAAATTTATAAGCAGTCGCTCTCAATAGCCAATAAAATATATCTTACCAGGGTTCATGGAAATTTTCCAGAGGCCAATGTTTTTTTTCCGGCTTTTGATAGCCTTGGTTTCAACATGACAGATAAAATATCCATGCAACGGGATGAGAAGCACGCTTATGATTATGATTTTGAGGTTTGGGAAAAGTGATAACCATGGATGAAGCCAAATTCAGCAGGAGCCATCTTGCTATTAAATACCTGATATATATTCTTACTTCCTCCAATAGAAATGGCCATGGCATTCATTCACCCTTTGTATTTGATTTTGTTGTTCATGTACTTCAAAAAAAACAACAAGTGCATCCGCATATCAATCATATAGAATCGTTGAGAAGGGAGTTGCTTGGATCTTTCGAAAGTATCCCCAATGAGGACTTGGGAGCAGGCTCTTCCCAGATTTCTGGTAACTCAAGATCAATTTCTTCAATAGCTAAATCCGCTTTGAAGCCTCCTAAATATGCTCGGCTATTGTATAGGATTGCTTCTTACTACAAGCCCAACTCGATATTGGAGCTAGGAACTGCTTTTGGACTCACCACACAATATCTTGCATTGGCAAATACTAACGCAAGGGTAATTACAATAGAAGGGTCTCCGACAATCGCCAACATCGCTCAACAAGGCTTTGAAAAAAACGATTGCAAAAATATTGAACTCATTGTTGGAGACTTTAGCAATGAGCTTGGAAAGGCCGTCGAGCGACTGGAAGGAATAAAACTTTTTTATATCGATGGTAATCATCGGTATGAGTCAACGATGCAATATTTCAGTGAGATTCTATCCGTTTCAGGGGAAGATGACATCCTGATTTTCGATGATATTCATTGGAGTAAAGGGATGGAAAATGCGTGGCAGGAAATAAAAAAGGATGGCAGGGTGCGTTGTACAGTTGACCTTTTTTTCATTGGGTTGGTTTTCTTAAAAAAGAGTTTCTTGGAAAAGCAGGATTTTGTAATCCAATTTTAAAAAATCAATTGTTGTTTCATTCCTAATTTGACTAATTTTGTGGCCTCAAAACACATACCATGATTGTTGGGGTTTTAAAGGAAGGTTTACCTGAAACCAGGGTTTCATTGCTCGCTGAGGGAGCGGCACAGCTAATCAAGAAAAACATCAAGGTTTGGATTGAAGCGGGTGCAGGACAGCATGCTTATTGTTCAGATCACGATTATGTTGCTTCAGGTGCAGAAATTAAAACTGTTTCAGAAATTGCAGCTTCCGCAGATATCATTTTGTCCATCCATCCTCCTACCATTGATATTCACCAAGGGGCTGTGCTAATTGGCATGTATCAGGCAAGGTTTGAAAAGGAAAGAATCAAGCAATGGGTAGATAAAGGATTGATAGTTTATAGTATGGAGCTTCTTCCAAGGACCACCCGGGCTCAAAGTATGGATGTGTTGTCAAGTCAGGCTAATATTGCTGGATATAAGGCCGTATTAACTGCCGCCAATGCATACGGACGGTATTTCCCCATGTTCATGACCGCTGCAGGTAGTATTGCTCCCGCAAAGCTTTTGATCTTGGGTGCCGGGGTTGCTGGTTTGCAAGCTATTGCGACTGCAAAGCGCTTGGGTAGTGTTGTGGAGGTTTTTGACACAAGGCCAGCCGTAAAGGAAGAAGTTATGAGTTTAGGTGCCAAATTCATTGAAGTGCCTGGCTACGCAGATCCATCTGCAGCGGGTGGTTATGCTGTTGAGCAGAGCGATGAATACAAGAAAAATCAGCAACAGAAAATTGCTGAGAGTGTTGCAAAGTCTGATATCATCATTACAACAGCACAGATACCTGGTAGAAAAGCACCAATACTAATTTCGGAAGAGATGATCATGACCATGCGAAGGGGAAGTGTAATCGTTGACCTTGCCGCATCAACAGGTGGTAATACGCCACTTACTAAAGACCGCGAGGTGGTAGAAGTCAATGGTGTAAGGATTATCGGGGATAGTAACCTTCCCGGAACCATGCCTTCCGATTCAAGTAAATTATATGGAAAAAATATTTTGAATTTTATTCAACTGTTGCTTGATAAGGAAGGAAATCTTATTGAGGAACCGGTTGATGATTTGGTGATTGGAACCCGTGCATCGGTATAGAAATTTTATAAGCTACTATTTTAAATTATAATCATGATTCAAATATTACAATGGATATCAGCACATCAGGAGATGATCTATGTGGTTGTGCTCATGATATTTGTGGGCATTGAAATTATCGGTAAGGTGCCAAGCGTTTTGCATACCCCACTCATGAGTGGAGCGAATGCCATTCATGGCGTTGTAATCATCGGTGCAATTATTGTAATGGGGAAGGCTGAAGAGGGAAATATTCTTGCGCTGGTTTTAGGATTTCTAGCCGTTGTATTGGGAACACTCAATGTGGTTGGTGGGTTTGTTGTGACAGATAGGATGTTGGAAATGTTTAAGAAGAAAAAATAATAATAAAGTTTAATCAGCTACAATGGAATTGAACATACTTGCTTTATGTTATTTATTTGGATCAGTATCCTTTATCATCGGTTTGAAAATGTTATCGAATCCTGCCAGTGCAAGAAGGGGAAATCTATTTGCTGCTGCCGGCATGTTCATCGCTATTCTCGGCACCATTTTCCTGTATCAGGAAAATGGCGAAAAGCTACATAACTACGTTTGGATATTTGCGGGACTGACTATTGGAACCATTATTGGAACCTTGATGGCAAAAAAAGTGCAAATGACCGCCATGCCTGAAATGGTGAGCTTGTTTAATGGAATGGGAGGTGCTTGTGCTGCTTTGATTTCAATTATAGAATTTAAGCATTTGATTGAAGTGGATCCCAGGGTTTTTGCCCATTTGGGATATGCATTTTTTTCTCACCTTGATCAGACAAAATTACTCATCATTTTGCTCGGCT
>CANJEF010000174.1 GCA_947472965.1 Sphingobacteriales bacterium | reverse complement strand
CCGTCCGTGTATATCGTCAACCCCCCATGGTTGATCATGGCAAGTATATTTCTCCTTTCATGAATAATGTTGCATTTCCGCTCATCAGTACGCGGTCGCCATCCAGTTTGCAAATTAATTTTCCTCCACGCTTGGAGTTCTGCGTTGCTATCGTTGATGACTTTCCGGTTTTGGCCTGCCAATAGGGGACAAGCAGACAATGGGCAGAACCAGTAACAGCATCTTCATCAACACCTGTTTGGGGAAAGAAGCATCGTGATACAAAATCAACTTCTTTGCCTTTTGCAGTTACCAAAACACCCCTTGATGGAATTGTAGAGAGAAGACTGAAATTAGGGGTCAAGTTATTAACGATGTCTTCATCTTCCACTTCCACCATGTAATCAAATTTACCTTTCCAAACGGTTCTTGGGCTAAGGCCTAATCCGCTAAATATATTTTCAGGTATTTCACGAACCTCTTTTGGAGGATCGGAGGGAAAGTTGATGGTAATTGTTCCATCTATTTCTTTTGTAACATGGAGCATCCCACTTTTTGACTTGAAATAAATAGTATCCTTTTCCAGTTTTAGTTCATTGAATAGAACAAAAGCGGATGCTACGGTGGCATGTCCACACAAGTCAATTTCAACGGTTGGACTGAACCATCTAATATGATATGCGTTCTCTTCTTTTACAATAAAAGCAGTTTCAGCCTGGTTGTTTTCCATGGCGATGTCTTGCATCAGTGAATCATCAAGCCATTGCTCAAGTACGCAAACTGATGCCGGATTGCCTTTGAAAATATGTTCGGCAAAGGCATCTACCTGGTATAAGCTAATTGTTTTCATTATTGTACTACTGTCACCTTGATCGTATTGGTTGGGAGGTGAAGATCAATAGGAGTACTACCGGTGTTCACTACAACTTCTCCATTGGCAATGAATCCCCTTTCCTTTAAAATCTTGATTTGGTCAGCAATGATTTCATCTAGACTTTCTTCTTCATTATAGTAAAAAGCCCTTACGCCCCAGCTTAAGCACAATTGGTTAACAAGTGATGGCTCTTTTGTGAATATGAAAAGCTGAGATTTTGGCCTGTATGAACTTAGCATGAATCCGGTGTAACCTGTTTGGGTCATTCCTATCAATGCATCGGCATTGGTATTTTCCGCTAGTTTACAAGCAGTAAGGCAAACTGCATCACTTATAAAAGTAGGTGAATGGGGCAAAGGCTTGATATCTTCATCCCTGTTGTATCTGTATTCTGTCTTTTCTGCCTCTATGATAATTTTACGCATTGTTTCAACCACAAGAGTAGGATGCATACCAGTTGCAGTTTCACCGCTGAGCATCACTGCATCAGCTCCTTCCAGAACAGCATTTGCAACGTCTGTGCTTTCGCTTCTGTTTGGTTTAACACGATCGATCATGCTTTCCATCATCTGTGTTGCAACAATAACAGGTTTTCCCCTGTGCAAACATTTTCTGATGATCTGCCTTTGGATGAGGGGTACTTTTTCGATTGGAACCTCAACACCCAGGTCGCCACGTGCTACCATAATGCCATCAGATTCTAAAATGATTTCCCTGATGTTTTCCAACGCTTCGGGCATTTCTATTTTAGCAATTACCTTGGCCTTGCTCTTACGGTCGCTGATGATTTTTTTGATTCCTGTGATATCTTCTACCTTTCTTACAAAAGAAAGCGCTACCCAATCGAGTTTTTCTTGCAGGATGAAATCGAGATCAATTAAGTCTTTCTCTGTAAGGGCTGGAAGCGAAATTTTTGTATCAGGCAGGTTCAATCCTTTTTTTGAAGAGATGATACCTCCCAAATTAACTCTTACTTTAACGTCACCATTCGGCATAATCGCTTGGACGGCTACTTCAATTTTGCCATCGTCAATCATGATGATGTTGCCTACCAATACATCACCAGCCAGGTTGGGGTAGGAGACATAAATTTTTTCCATGGTGCCCACCACCTTTTCATTGGTTAATGTCAAAATATCACCCTCTTTTACAAGCAGGGCATTGTTTTCAATTTCTCCAACCCTCAGTTTAGGGCCTTGCAGGTCTCCGAGGATGGCAATATTATAAGGCTCGGTAACACTAATTTTTCTGATTGAGTCGATAATCCTTTTTTTGTCTTCATGCGCCCCATGGGAGAAGTTCAGCCTGAACACATTTACACCCGCCTTTACCAATGCAAGAAGTTGGTCGTAGGAGTCGCAAGCAGGTCCTACGGTTGCCACAATCTTTGTACGGTGTGTAATGTGGTTTTGTGCCGCTTGATTGTCCATATCCTGATGTAAGTACTTCCCAATATTTTTACTCATAATGTTTCTTTAGTTCGGTTATAAAAACAAAAACAGCAGTATATGCTGCTGTTTCATATTAGCTGGCCAGTATTTTAACAATCTTAAGCCACTCTTCGCTTATTTTTTGCTTTGCCTTTACGGCCCGGTCGAGTGGTGTTAAATGGATCTTATTATTTACGATTCCAACCATGACATTGAATTTTCCTTCCATGAGACATTCTACAGAAGAATAGCCCATCCTGCTTGCTATGAGCCTGTCCATGCTTGAGGGTGAACCGCCTCGCTGTATATGGCCCAATATGGCAACCCGGATGTCAAATCCTGGAATCCTTTCTTTAATAACTTTCGCCAAGTCATTGGCACCTCCGAAATCATCTCCCTCAGCTACTACCACAATATTGACCAGTTTTTTTCTTTTTTCCTTTTCTTGAAGTGAGCTGAGTACCTGCTCAACATCGGTCTTCTTTTCCGGAATTAAAATATGCTCTGCACCAGTTCCTATACCACTGTGAAGAGCAATGTATCCGGCATCACGGCCCATAACTTCCACTATAAATAGCCTGTCATGTGCATCAGCAGTATCCCTGATTTTATCGATGGCCTCAATAGCGGTATTCACTGCCGTGTCAAAGCCAATGGTGAAATCTGTACCCGCAATATCCTTGTCAATGGTTCCTGGAATTCCAATACAAGGTATATCGTGTTCATTGGAGAAGATTTGAGCACCCTTGAAGGATCCGTCGCCTCCTATGATGACCAGACCATCAATGCTATGTTTTTTTAAGTTATTGTAGGCCTTGAGTCTTCCTTCTGTAGTGAGGAATTCCTTACACCTAGCTGTTTTAAGTATTGTTCCTCCACGTTGAATGATATTTGCAACGCTTCTTGAATCCATTTTTTGGATATCATTGTCGATTAAGCCAGCATAGCCTCTGGTTATACCGTATACTTCAAGACCATGGTAAATTCCTGTTCTCACTACTGCCCTAATACAGGCGTTCATGCCCGGGGAATCGCCCCCTGAAGTCATCACACCAATTTTGGAAACTTTTTTTTGCATGGAATCAACTGATTTTTGGGGTTTGCTGTCATGTTTTTCAATTGGAAAACAACGTTACCCATTTGCGGTGCGAATTTACCAATTTTAACTGAATTATGGATGCCCTTTGGAAGATTGACTTTCTCTTATTTATCAGTTCGTTTTTTACGGGACTAGGCAAATATTATGTTTGGGTAGGTGAAGATTTAATCATTGAAAATCTCAAGTAGGGCCTTTTTAAAAGGGGTAGGGTTAAAGCCAAGATCGCTCCTTGCTTTGGCAATATTAAACCCGGTTACCAAGGGTCTTTTGGCAGGCTGAGTGAATGAGGAAGCATTTACTGCAGTGATAAGTGTTTTGTCCAGGCCAAGATGTTCTGCCACTTCCATGGCCATATCAAACGGAGTGAGTGTTTCGCCCCCTGAAATGTGATAGATGCCCTTTGCCCCGGTCCGCAGTGTTGTAAGGATGCCTTCCACCAGGTCAGGTATATACGTGGGGGTTCGAACCTGGTCATTAACAACCTTAATTGGATTCTTGTTTTCAAGATTTTGCTTCACCCAATGGATAAAATTGGTGCGGCCCGACTCTGCTTTTTTGCCATAGAGTAGGGCAGTTCTAATAATACAATAGTCCAAACCACTCTCCAAAATCAATTTTTCTGCGGCTATTTTGGTGGTGCCGTAGTAGTTGACTGGACATACTTTGTCCTCTTCTTTGTAGGGTCCGGCAGATCCATCGAAAACAAAATCGGTAGACAGGTAAATTAGCTTTGCACCAATAACTTTCGCATGTTTTATAATTTCTGCAGTCGAACCTGTATTAATACTATAGCAAAACTCTTTATTTAATTCACATTCATCTACTTGTGTTATAGCACCCAAGTGTAAAATGTGGGTTGGTTTATAGGAAATAATTGTTTTTTCAATTGACTGAATATTCGATAGTTCTACTTCAGTGTATTCTACTAAATCATTTAATATCAATATATTATGTCTAAAATCTCCTTTCCCTGTAGCGAGAGTGCTTTTTTTGGCATTTGCTAATGATTTTAGTAATT
>CANJEF010000173.1 GCA_947472965.1 Sphingobacteriales bacterium | reverse complement strand
TCTGTGTATTTCGCCAAGATGTCAAATTCTATGTTTACCTGATCGTTTATCTGTAATAAAGACATGTTTGTCTTGGAAATTGTTATCGGGATAATACATAACTCAATGTCGTTATCAATTACATTATTTATGGTTAGACTGATCCCATTGATTGCAACAGACCCTTTATAAACAACATATTTTAAGAATTGTTCAGGAATACGGATGCTAAAATACCAGGCCTTTTCTCCTGCTTGAACCCTCGATACAGTTGCCGTTGTATCCACATGCCCTAAAACATAATGACCTCCCAAATAGCCTGTTGGTTGTAGCGGAAGTTCAACGTTGATTTCATCACCTGTTTGGTAATAGCGAATGATTGTTTTATCGATGGTTTCATTTGAAACATAAAATGAAATGTTTTCATTTTCAATTTTTGTCACTGATAGGCAGGCACCATCCACTGCTATACTATCTCCAAGTTTGACTTTCTGTGAAATGTCTGGAGACAAAATGACAATCTCCCATCCAAGTTGATCGGGTATGATCTTTGCAATAGATGCCTTTGAAACGATTCCTGTAAACATGTGAATGTTTGTAGTTAATTTTGATTTGCAAAGATAGATCAAAATGACGCCAAGCGATTACATGCGGTTTGCCTTTTTATTGGCCCAAAGGGCAGATCCGAAACGTGTTAGACCTAATCCATTAGTGGGGGCAGTATTAGTTGCACAAAACGGGGAAATAGTTGGGGAAGGCTTTCACCAGCAAGCAGGTGAGGGACATGCTGAAGTTTTAGCTATATCAGATGCCCTACAAAAAAACACTGATTTATCTGACTGCGTTTTATATGTTACCATGGAGCCTTGTTCGCATCATGGTAAAACACCACCTTGTACAGATTTGATCCTTCAGCATAAAATACGTAAGGTGGTTATCGGGACCCTGGATCCCAACCCCATGGTATCAGGTGCCAAGGTTTTATCTGCTGCTAGTGTGGATGTTGAATTTTTGATTTTGCCCGAGCTCCTTGAACTGAACAGCGTTTTCAATATAAATCAGGTTTATAAGCGGCCTAAGTATTTATTAAAGTCGGCCATCACACTCAATGGAAAAATTGCAGATCAGTTTGGGAATAGCAAATGGATTTCAAACGTCAAAAGCAGACAATACGTTCACAGTATTTTACGTGCCCATGCAGATGCAATATTGACAACTGCTAAAACAGTGATACAAGATAATGCTAGCATGAATATCCGAATTGATGGAATGAATCCTGAAGAATTAAATCTTATTGTGATAGACCGGAAACTCGATTTGTTACAATCAAACAATGCGCGCTTGGCAGTATTCTACCCCAGAAAGAATTCAACCATTTATTTGGTTTCTGATCAACAATTTTCTGGGCCAATCAAGGCCAATGTTCAAGTATTGCAGGTGCCTTTCGTTAATGGGAAATGCGACCTAAACATCCTAAGTGAAAGGTTGCTAGAAAAAAATATCTGCGAAGTCCTCATTGAGGCTGGAGGTGTTTTAAATGCTCATATGATGGACGCGGGTATTGTTGATGAGCTTTATATATTCATTACACCTACCATTTTTGGGGATCCCCATGCAATCAACCTGTTTAATTCCCAGGGAATGCAAGACCTGGTCCACAAATCAACCGTAGAATTGATTGCAACTGAACACTTTGAAAATGATATTTTGGCTAAATACAAAGTGATTTGATTTGTCGGGCTTATTGGAAAAGCATGTTCATTTTTCACCCAATAAGATCCCTGGGCATCTCATTATAAACTGAATGAATATTTTTCATGGCCCTTTTAACCAATTTAAGGAAAGAGCCAGATTAAAACCAGGCGACTGTTAATTAGGATTGATCCTTTTTTGGCTACATAGCGTTCATTGTATCCACTTATTTGTGGACTAGCAGTTATTGAAGAACGTGATGCCAATGCAGTTTTTTCTTTCTGTTCAAAGGTGGTTAGTTCATCTTGCTTTGTAATTGTTGGTTTGTTGGTGGGTTGACCATGGCATTCATATTCCCTGAAAAATAGTAGGGTATAAAGAGTAGCTATTTTTTTATTTTCTTTCACTTTATTTACTGGATCGGCTAAATGGGAATCAGCCATTTTAAAAATATCACATTGGGTATCTTAAATACAGGATGAAACGAACCTAGTTACTAATGATTATTTAAATAATGAATCAGGTCAACTGGAGTATTGACATCAATCATTTTTAGGGAATATATCAGTTTAGGAATGTTATTTTGGGATAAATAATTTGGCGGAATTTTCGACACTTTGAGCTAGTCGGTTTTTTATAAAAGGTTAAATATTTTGTATATTAGCGTAGTGAAAAAAAATCAACAAATAGGATTAGATTTTCTTATTGATAGATTGACAAATTCTATTGAAAATGTCATTACCGGTGATGTTTTCCAAACAGAGGTTTCTGTATTTACGGGTCAAGATGCTAGAAGTTGTACTAAAAAAAATGGGTGGAATTTTGATTGGAAATTTGAATTAAAAGAGCCCACTAGAGATGTTTTTAAGTTAACAGTTACAAATAATCCTTCTATCGTTCAAGGAGCTATTAGTTTAGAAGTCAAACAAGATCATGTTTATATTCATTTGATTGAAAACGCACCATTTAATAAAGGTGAGTCAAAGGTATATGCAGGTGTTGCAGGAAATCTAGTTGCTTTTGCTTGTAAGTTATCCTTTCAGAGAGGAAATGATGGAAACGTTTCTTTCATATCTAAGTCTCAATTAGTAAAACACTATGTAAAATCCTTGGGGGCAATTCACTTTGGGGGGAGATTGATGATCATTGAAAAAGATGCAGCGCTAAAGCTAATCAGTAAGTACTTCAAAAATCTGTCACTATGAAGAATAAAAAAAGAGCAGTAGAAATAGATTTTATTGGTGGTCAGCCTCCATTAACTACCAAAGAGGCTAAGGAGCTTAGCGAATATTTTCAGCGATTAAAACCTAAAGTCAAAAAATCAATTATCAAAGCAGGGAGCAAAAGAAAAAGTTTATCAAAGGCTTGATCTATAAATCTTTCTGCGTTTCAATAACATCTATTGTATCCCGAAAAATTGCTCTTTTTATTGTGCAAGTGCAGATTATTTAGTCAAATGACGAGTGGGGCGTATTGTGCTAATTAATTTTATTTTCATGACTACTTGAATGAGTCCCTTTATTGATATTTATTTGATAGAATTTACAGCAGAATTCATTATCACGCAAACAGGGTCTGTATTAGTACTAAACTCTTTTTGTTCTGGCGATTGTTAAATTTGATTACTAGTTGGCCTGAAAATTGATTGGTTTAGTCTTTTTCCTGTTTGAATTCACCCCCATTTTGGGCTCAATTGTTTTAACACACGGATCCAAATGCAGTAAATTGAACTAAATTTGCCTATTCTTGTTTAATAAATATTGTTCGTTCATTACAAATCTCCTATTTCATATTTTAAACTAAAAAACATGAAGACCATAAAATTTTTGATCGGCGTATACGTACTGTTAATATCTATCAATGTAAGTGCACAATCAAATTCAGCGCTGAGTCCAGTCCTTAGCTCTTATATGGCATTGAAGGATGCACTTGTTAAATCCGATGGATCAACTGCATCATCACTTGCAAGTCAGTTGGTTACCACTCTGGATGCTGTGAAAATGGAGGATTTAAGTGGCGATGCCCATGTAGCATGGATGAAATACGCCAAAGACCTGAAAGCCGATGCAGAACAGATCAGTCAGGCAAATGATATTGCCAATCAGCGCAATCGGTTTATTTCATTGTCAACAAACATGCACGAGGTTGTCAAAGTTGCAAGCACGGGAACCACTGTTTATTACCAGTTTTGTCCAATGGCAAACAAGGGCAAAGGGGCTCATTGGCTGAGTCTTGAAGACAAGGTTAAAAATCCGTATTACGGAAATCAAATGCTTACCTGTGGCAAGGTGGTTGAGAAGATAAAATAGTATTTTCAAGCAATATATATCTAATGGGTTTCAGTAGGGTTGGTTTATTGTTCGTGGCTTTGGTTATGTCCCTTTCAACCGAAGTACGTGCACAAAAAGTTGTGCGCTATGATTTGTACGTTCGGGATACGATCGTAAATTTTACAGGTAAGCCAAAAAGAGCGATTGCGGTTAATGGCCAAATTCCCATGCCTACACTAACCTTTACCCAAGGGGATACCGCAGAAATTCATGTGTTTAATGAGTTGAATGAATCCACTTCCTTGCACTGGCATGGATTGATTCTGCCCAACAAGGAAGATGGCGTGCCCTATCTAACCCAAATGCCTATAGCACCCCATTCTACGCATGTCTATCGATTCGCTATTGCTCAACATGGCACCCATTGGTATCATAGCCATTCGGGATTGCAAGAGCAAATTGGCATGTATGGCTCCATGATTTTAAACAAAAGGGAGG
>CANJEF010000172.1 GCA_947472965.1 Sphingobacteriales bacterium | reverse complement strand
ACAATACACCCCAAATTGAAACCCTGCATTTCTGCATGCCTGTTCAAACTCCTTTACCATATCGCCCTTGCCATTCCTAAATGGTGATTTGCTAATGTTGTATTCTGATGTTTTCGTTGGCCACAAACTAAATCCGTCGTGGTGTTTCGTTACAAAAATCATTCCTTTCAAGCCGCCGGCTTTTAATGCAGCAACAATTTTATTTGCATCAAATTCCGTTGGATTAAATATAGAGGGCGAAGCATCGCCGAATCCCCACTCTTTATTTTGATACGTAGTTGGTGTAAAATGAACCAAGCCATACATTTCGAGTTCATGCCATTTCAATTGCCGCTCAGAAGGGATGGCTCCATAGGGCTTGGGCGCAGACTGGGCAATGGTTTCACTGGTTGAATGAATTAAAATTCCCAATAGAAAAACAACAATTATTTTTTTCATGTTCTTTGCTTTACACTATTTACAAGCATACCTATATGTTCAATAATAATTTGTACTTCATCGCCTACCTGCAGTGTAAAATCATCTGCGGGAATAACGCCAGTACCTGTCATTAACATCACACCCTTTTCAAAACTCGTTTCCCTGAAAAGAAATGAAGCAAGCTCTTCCAAGGGACGAATGATTTGTGCAATATCGGTTTGTCCGGTAAAAACCACATCATCATTTCTTGTGATGCTTAAAATGATTTTTGTATCGGCAGGAATTGAATCGGGGAAAACGGCTAAGCAAGGACCAAGTGATGCAGAACGGTCATATACTTTTGCCTGTGCCAGATACAACGGATTCTCCCCTTCAATACTTCTGGAGCTCATGTCGTTTCCAATTGTATAACCCTCTATAGTTCCCAATGAATTTATAAACAAGGTTAACTCTGGTTCAGGCACATCCCATGTTGAATCTCTGCGGATATGAACGGGCGAAAGATTACCCGCAATGCGATGTGGTAGGGATTTGAAAAACAATTCAGGCCTTTCGGCGGTATAAACCTTGTCATAGAAAGTTGCACCACCTTGTTCAGCAGATTCAGCCTCGCGTGCAATCTTGCTTCGCAGATATGTAACACCCGCTGCCCACAATTCTTGTGATCCAACTGGCGGATCATATTGTTGAAACGGGCTGAAATCTTCTACTGTTGGAAGTGTATCCAAAATCGATATGAGATATCTGTATAAACCCGTCCTGTTTACAAGCTCATCCCAATCAGTTTTGAGTTGGTAAACCATATCCTCATGTTGAACAAAAACGAACATCCCTTTTTTATAAAGTCGCATGATGTAGTTTTAATGATTGTTATTGCAGTTTATTAAGTTTAAATATATCAATATTTTAAAAAATCAGCTGATATTACTTAAATTGTCATTCAAAAATCGGAAATGAAAGAAAGTCCCTTTAAACTCTCAACCCCCTATATCATTATAACCGGTGGGGCCAGCGGTATTGGACTTTCCATGGTTTCGCTTTTTAACAAGCAAGGTGCTATTGTAGATGTTTTTGATATCAATAAACCATCAGCAGAAAAAATAGACGAGTATGGTATCAACCTGAATACCGTTCACTTTCATGAGATAGATATCACTAATCAGCAGCGGGTAAAAGAACTGGTATCGGTAATTGCAATACAACGGGAAATCGGGGTATTGATAAATAACGCAGGCATCGCCCATATTGGAAATGCACTCAACACAACTGAACAAGATTTCCAAAAAATATTTGATGTGAATGTGAAAGGAGCATACAATTGCATGCAGGCATGTCTTCCATTCATGGTTGAAAATGGCGAAGGGGTGATCATCAACATGGCCTCCATTGCTGCTACAGTTGGAATAAACGAGCGCTTTGCTTACAGCATGAGCAAGGGTGCAATTCTTTCCATGACCATGAGTGTTGCCAGGGATTTTATTGACAAAGGAATACGTTGCAATTGCATCTCACCCGCAAGAGTGCACACCCCATTTGTAGATGGTTTTCTGGAAAAGCATTATCCTGGAAATGAAATTGAAATGTTTGCTAAACTTTCAGCTTCACAACCAATTGGAAGAATGGCAGAGCCTGATGAAATCGCAGCACTAGCCTACTACCTCGCAAGCAAACAAGCCTCGTTCATTACGGGTAGCGATTACCCAATAGACGGCGGATTCACAAGACTCAACAACTGATAAATATGAAACTTTTCAGATTCGAAAAAAAAGATGGTATTGGATTGGGATTGCTAACAAAAGAAGGAAAGCACCTCGACATCAGTTCGTTCGGGCATGATTTAAATGAGGACTTTCTAGACAAGGGATTGCTGGAAAGCCTTTCGAATTGGATATTAGAAAACAAAGATAAATGCAATGAGCTGAACGATCCATTCAGGTTTGAATCATGCGTGGCAAGGCCTTCCAAAATAATTTGTATTGGACTCAATTATTCTAGACATGCAAAAGAGACTGGGATGGAAGCCCCATCGGAACCAATCATTTTTTTTAAAAGCACCAGTGCCATGTGCGGTCCCAATGACCCAATCATCATACCCAAAGGATCTCAAAAAACAGATTGGGAAGTTGAACTAGCATTGGTTATTGGAAAAAAAACAAGGTATGCATCCGAAGAAGTTGCTATGCAAAATCTTGCTGGATATTGTTTGCACAACGACTACAGTGAAAGGGCTTTTCAATTGGAAAGAGGTGGACAATGGGTGAAGGGAAAAAGTTGTGATCATTTTGCACCGCTTGGCCCATACTTTGTTAGCAAAGAGGAAATAATGGATCACCATAGTATGCACCTTTGGCTAGACCTTAATGGGAAAAGAATGCAAAATTCAAATACTTCTGATTTGATTTTCAAAATCCCCTTTTTAATTAGCTATGTTTCTCAATTCATGACACTGCTTCCTGGGGACATTATCAGCACAGGAACTCCTGAAGGGGTTGGTATGGGGCAACATCCTGCATTGTACCTAAAGCCCGGTGATCAGGTTCACCTTGGCATTGAAGGTCTTGGTGAACAACGCCAAACTGCCATACCCTATGAAAATTGATGCACACCAACACTTTTGGAATTACAATCCGAAAAAGCATGATTGGATAGATGACAGCATGCAGGTTATCAAAAAAGACTTTTCTCCGAATGAGCTTGAAAAAGAAATGTTGGCAAATGGAATCAATGGCTGCATTGCTGTTCAGGTAGAAGAAAGTGAAACCGAAACTGAATACTTATTGAAACTGGCAGATGATAACAACTTCATCAAGGGAGTGGTTGGATGGATTGACCTGCTGAGTCCGGAAGCTGAAGAACGAATGTTATTCTGGAAACAGAAATTTAAATGCAAAGGATTCAGGTCTATCATACAAGGAAAGCCTGATCACAACTATTTGAAAAATGAAGTCTTTATTGAACAAGTAAAAAAGCTACAGGCTCATGGATACAGCTATGATCTGCTGGTTTATCATGATCAACTTCCTTCCCTCATAGGTTTTACAGAGAAGCTACCCGATAACAGGATGATCCTTGATCACCTGGGAAAACCGGATATAAAAAACAAGGAAATAAAAAAATGGAAAGAGCATATAAAAATACTCGCTCAGCACCCAGGCATATACTGCAAATTGAGCGGATTGATAACAGAAGCGGAACACGATAAATGGAGTTACAATGACATTCAGCCTTACCTAGAAATTGCAGCTGAATATTTTGGAACTGACAGAATTTGTTTTGGAACTGACTGGCCAGTATGCCTTTTGGCAGGGACCTATACACAGGTAGTTGAAACAATCGAAAAATTTTCATTGCAACTCAGCAAAGATGAAAAGAATAAATTATTTGCAGAAAATACAATGAAATGCTATAACTTATAATTATGGATTTAAATTTAAAAAACAAAGTATTCATTGTTACTGGTGGGGCCAAAGGCATTGGTGAATCAATTGTAAGAATACTTGCCAAGGAAGGAGCCATTCCAATCATCCTTGGAAGAAATGAAATTGACAATAAAAAATTACTGGAAGAAATTGGCATCGGAAAACAAGTTGCAGCAGAACTTGGCAATCCAGCGGCCTGCATAGAGGCTGTAAATCAAGCCATTGGTTTTTACAATAGAATTGATGGGATTGTGAACAATGCTGGCGTCAATGATGGTGTTTCATTGGAAAATGGCAACTATGAAAAATTTATGGAATCATTGCACAACAACATGATTCATTACTATCTGGTTGTGCAAACAGCGCTTCCGGAATTAATAAAAACCAAAGGAAGCATTGTAAACATTAGCTCAAAGGTTGCAGAGACTGGCCAGGGAGGAACATCAGGATATGCGGCCGCCAATGGTGGCAGAAATGCGCTTACGCGTGAATGGGCCGTGGAAATGCTGAAATATGGCATTCGTGTAAATGCAGTTATTGTTGCAGAATGTTTTACACCACTTTATCAAAAATGGATTAATACAATACCCGATCCGCAAGTCACACTT
>CANJEF010000171.1 GCA_947472965.1 Sphingobacteriales bacterium | reverse complement strand
TCTGCAGATTGGTATTTACCATTGGTCCGGTAAGCCGTTTACTTCTTTTCGGCCATACGTTTGGTCGCCCTATGGCCTAGTCCGTAATAATCCTAAATTCAACTCACCCGGATATGCCATCAATTCAAATGGATTTAGAGAAATTAGGGAATATAGCCAAGTCAAGCCATCCAACACGGTGAGGGTGATGCTTCTGGGCGGATCAGTGCTTTATGCCGGGTTAGGCGGTACGCCCCTTCCTGGCGTTCCGAGGGTAACTTCTGCCCAGACTATTTCCCAGTATCTGACAGCGGAGCTGAAAAATGCCAACTCATGCAAGGGTAAAAATATAGAGGTCATTAATGCCGCAGTCAACTTTAATCGCATTTCAGAGCTCTTGCCTGCATATCTGAATGATTATATTAATTGGGACTCGGACTTGATTATTATTGGCTCTTCGCTCAATAATTTTGCTGGTGGCATTACTCCAACAGCAAGGCTTCTTGGGCGGCATCCTTGGGAAGCTGAATTTCAACGTCAGGTGAATGATTCCGGCATGGCGTCGACTCTTGAAGTTCTGGTGCGCCGCCTTTCAGAAAGCCTTGCAACTGTAGCGGTGGCGGGAAAAATCGTTCAGAAAATTGGTATTTATATTGAACCACGACTGACCGGTGCGTCCTCTGGTAAAAGTGATCATCCAAAGCCAGAAGAGGAAAAAAACACTGAGAGATTGAATACCCAAAACCTGGAACGCTTTGGAAGCTATGCCAGTGCAATATTGGCGGCTGCAAAAATGAGACATCAAAAAGTCGACTTTTTTTGGGAGCATGATATCTGGAATAGCTCAACTTTCAAGCCACTTTCCAATGATGAGATTCTCCTGAAGACACTTAATGCCCCTTTGGAAAACCCATTTTATTGGCAGCAACGAAATTGGATGAGGGACTTTTTGAAAGAGGCAAATGCAGGTTTTATTGACCCTCAACCCGAAATGACTCAATATAGTGAAACTATATTCATTGATTATGGGCACTACACCGCAGATGGAAATAAATTCATGGCTAAAGTTATTGCAAGCAGAATACTACAGGGTGGGCTTTGCGGCCATCCAGGCTAACTTATGATAAATGATAACTCAGATCAGAAACCATTAGTGCAAAAATATTTCAGCAATACAATTGCCAGTATTTTGGTTTTTACCACCCTTTTTATTAGCCTCACGGAGTCGGCATACGGAACGTCACTGAGGTATGTTTTTACCTTGATGTTTGCATATTACATTGCATCAAGCGAAACGATAGGTAAATTCACTCTATCCAGAGGTTCTATCAAATATATTGCATTTCTGATGCTATATGCTTTTTGTTTTTTTGTATTTGGCTCAGGAAATAATCTGATCATCCACCTCTTCACCATATGTTTTGGAGTTGTATTTGTTTATAACATGATGCTGTCATTGAACTACGATGTGGTGAAAATATGGCAGTATGCAACCAAATTTTGGTACGTAATCTACTTCACTTTGATAGTCGAATTGATAATTGTAATTTACGGGTTCCAAGGCCTGCTTTATGAAACCTTTCCAGAGGCTAATCGCACTTACGGATTGCCTGCTTATCGGTCGCTAATTAATACATTTGCAATTTTTTTTCGCCTTGAGTTCAACGGCCTAAATTCAATAATCTTGCAGGCTCAAGCTTATGGTCAATTGTGCGTAATGCTGACAATTCTCGGTTTCTCATATACGCAAAGTTCGTTCAGGAAAAGTCATTTATTTAAGTTCTTAACTCTCGTGATGTGCCCTTTGATACTTTATTCAATCAGTCCAAATATAACCGCTAGCATAATCTTCATTTTCATCATTGCCAATATTTTTTTCGTTAAGTTTTATCTGGGGGTATTTTCGACTGCGAAGTTCATTATATTATCGGGCGTCATCTCAATAGTTGTTTGTTTATATTATTTGAGTGATTTGGGATTTGTAAGGACATACAACTTTAATAGTTTGTATACTCTCTTCATGAGTAAGCAAATTGAGTTCATGGTTACTAGATCTTTTTTTGACTATGTTTTGGGCGTTGGCTTGGATGAGTATTACAATGTGGCGCCAAAATTTGAAATCGCCTACCTCTCATACTTGAGTGTTTCTGGCTTGATATTTGGTTTTGTAAATTTATTCGTGATTTTCAAGTTTACTGGACTCACTTTCAAGCAGGTCAAAGCTTTGAATGCCGGTGACCTGACAAAGAAAAGGGTGGTTGAAATTCAAATTGCTAATCTATTGTTTGTTCTTTCAATGTTGTTGTCTTCTGTTCATTTTCCGGTCATTACAAGTTATTTGGGAAGTTTAATATTTATTTTCCATCTATCTTTTGGTTTATATATGCTTAAAATAAATATTACAATACCGGCCGAAAGTGAAGCTGGAAGCGTAATGCATAAAAGCAAGTATTAAGGGTAAAACCGATTTCCTTATGAAGAAAGAATATCTGCTTGTCTCCATTGTGATACCAACTTATAATCATTCTGCTTATTTGGGGCAGGCCATTGATAGTGTTTTAAATCAAGATTATCAAAATATTGAATTGATTGTTCTTGATGATGGTTCCACCGATGACACACGGGCCATACTTGAGAGGTATAAGAATTGTTTTTTCTGGGAAACCCAAAAAAACATGGGGCAGTCTGCCACGCTGAACAAAGGATGGAGCATGTCCAAAGGGGATATCCTGGCTTACCTCTCGGCGGATGATTTACTGATGCCAAATGCGGTAAGTAGGTCAGTTGACTGTTTACTTGGTAATCCTGATGCAGTTCTTAGTTATTGTGATTTTGATTTGATAGATCCGGAATCTCGCATTGTCCGGCGTGTAAATGCGCCAGAATATAGTTTTATTGAAATGGTAACGAAATTTATTTGTGCTCCTAGTGCGGGTGCCTTCTTTTGGCGAGGTGCATTTTTTAAAACGGGCGGATGGAATCCGAATATTCACCGTTTTCCAGATTACGATTGCTGGTTGCGTCTCGGTTTGCATGGAAGGTTTGTTCACATCCACGAATCTCTTGCTGCATTCCGCGTTCATGAAGGATCCCAGTCTTTTTCAGAGACGCCTGAAGAGCGCGCTGCAGAGGCAATCAAGGTCATCACAGATTTTTATTGCCGTCCAGATATTCCTGATGATGTATTGGTAGTGAAAAGCCAGGCCATAGGGAATGCGCACCTGCTAGTGGCACAACTGCACCTTCGTGCCGGCAGATATTTATCAGCTTTTCGCGAGATGGCTGTAGCGGCACGCTTTTCTCCTAGTAGTCTGCTTAGCATTAGATTTATTCGAATGTTCGTTAACGGATTACTTAATCGATATGTCCATAAACTCCTGTGGAAAATTAGGCGCGGAAAGTCTTAGTTCTATGGAATTGGATGTCACGCTTTTTACACCAACTTCAGGGATTCGCTAATGCGTGTTCTTAATGTCAATTCATCGCTCGATTTTCAAACCGGTGGGGGCATGGCAGAACGTACTTTTCAGATGAGCCGTTTCCTAGCGAGGGAGGGCGTGAGATGCACAGTCCTTACCATCGATACGGGGCATGATGCGGCTCGAGTGGAAGCGCTTAAGCCGGCAGAAGTGATTGCTATGCCTTTGTTATGGAGACGTTTCTACGTCCCACGCATTAGTTGGAAAACTATCAAGGCGCTAGTAGGTGAGGCCGATGTCATTCATCTTATGGGTCATTGGAGCATCCTGAACGCCCTCGTCTATATCGCCATTCGACGCGCCCGAAAGCCTTATGTGCTTTGCCCTGCCGGAGCCTTGCCGCTGTTTGGAAGGTCAGGCTGGCTCAAGAAAATATACAATTTAACTGTTGGGAACGCAATTGTTCGTAACGCATCCGCATGGATTGCTGTAACGTCAGGTGAGTTTTCGCATTTTGAGAGCTATGGCATTCCCTCATCGCGCATCACAGTAATTTCCAATGGGGTATGCGAGGAAAACTTCCCAGATGTCGATGTTGGAACATTCCGGTGCAGGCATGGTTTGCCCGATGCACCTGTAATTTTATTTATGGGTAGACTCAATCCCATTAAAGGGCCTGACTTGCTTTTGCAAGCCTTTGTCTTGGCTCAAGGCCGTATTGGTGACTATCACCTTGTTTTTGCGGGTCCGGATGAGGGTATGCAGTCTGAGCTGGTCGATTTGGCAAAGCGCAAGGGTATCGCTGATCGGGTTCATTTTTTGGGTTTTGTAAACGGGGATGAAAAAGCTGGTGCTTATCGTACGGCAAGCTTGCTGGTAGTACCGTCAAGACAGGAGGCCATGTCTATAGTTGCCCTCGAAGCCGGCATTTGCGGCACACCTGTCATGCTGACTGATCAGTGCGGTTTTAGCGAGATCAAAACCATTTATTCAGGCCTTGAAGTTCCTGCCACTCCTGCGGGTATATCAGATGGATTGATCCGAGTCCTTAC
>CANJEF010000170.1 GCA_947472965.1 Sphingobacteriales bacterium | reverse complement strand
CTTCAATGATATAGATGCACTCACAAGCTATTTCAATGATCATGGAAATGAGATAGCAGCGGTAATCATAGAAGGCATACAAGGTGTTGGTGGCATCAATGTGGCAAATAATGAATTTTTAGTGGCCATCAGAAACTTGTGCGACCGATTTGGTTCGATATATATCGCTGATTCAGTACAATGTGGCTATGGCAGATCAGGGATTTTTTTCAGCCACGATTACGCTGAAGTAGAAGCCGATATTTACACGATGGCAAAGGGAATGGGCAATGGATTTCCCATTGGTGGAATCATCATATCACCAAAATTCACTGCAAAATATTCCATGCTCGGCACCACGTTCGGTGGAAACCACCTGGCCTGTGCAGCAGCCCTTGCGGTGCTAGAAGTGATTGAGAAAGAATCACTGATGCAAAACGCTGAAATAGTTGGTAAATACTTGATGAATGAATTGCAACAAATTCCAGCAATCAGCAACGTAAGGGGCCGCGGACTGATGATTGGATTCGATGTGCCAGATGAATACAAAAACCTGAAAAAAGACCTTCTTTTCAAATACAAAATATTTACAGGCGAAGCAAAGCCTAATGTGATCAGACTTTTGCCATCACTTGCCCTCAAAATGGAAGATGCAACGGTCTTTATATCAACCTTGAAAAAAGCCATTTCAGCTTATCAACCTTGAGCCATATGAACCACTTCACATCTGCACATGACGTAACTTCCATAGCCCAACTGGTTAACCTCGGTTTGGAGTATAAATCGAATCCTTGGAAGGATGAGACCTTGGGAAAACACAAGCGCATTGGCTGTCTATTTTTAAATCCAAGCATGAGAACCAGGCTCAGCACTCAGGTTGCCGCTCAACAGCTTGGCATGGAGACAGTCGTGTTCAATGTAGGTCAGGATGGATGGGCACTGGAATTTGCAGATGGCGCCATCATGAACGGCACCACGGTAGAACATGTAAAAGACGCTGCACCTATCTTAGGGAATTATTTTGATGTATTGGCCATAAGAACATTTCCATCATTAAAAAATCGGGAAGAAGACTACAGCGAATTTATCTTGAATCAATTTATCAAACACACAGGAAAACCGATATTGAGTCTTGAAAGTGCAACGCTGCATCCGTTGCAGAGTCTGACAGATCTCATTACAATTTCCGAATCGATGCAGGAGCAAAAAATGAATGGAAGAAAACCAAAGATTGTCATGACTTGGGCACCCCATGTGAAAGCGCTGCCGCAATGTGTGGCAAACAGCTTTGCCCAATGGATCAACAAATGGGGAGAAGCTGATTTTACCATTTCACATCCTATTGGGTATGAACTTAAGGATGAATTCACGAAAGGTGCTAAGATTGAATACGATCAAGATGCCGCATTGGAAAATGCAGACTTCATCTATGTAAAAAACTGGAGCGCCTATACAAACTATGGCACAATGCCGGAGGTTAACGGTACATGGATGATGACAAATGAAAAACTGAAGACGACCAACAATGCAAAAGTTCTGCACTGTTTGCCGGTTAGAAGAAATGTGGAATTATCAGATGAAATCTTAGATGGACCCAACAGCATCGTAACCAAACAAGCATCAAACAGGGTATGGGCTGCGCAGGCTGTGCTGAATGAGCTACTAAATACCTCAACCAACCATCCCAATAGCAAATGAATCAGCCCCTCTACATCATAAAAGTCGGCGGCAATATCATAGATGATGAACATAAAATGGATCTATTCCTTGCTGCTTTTTCTGCCTTGAAAGGAAATAAAATTCTTGTGCACGGAGGAGGAAAAATGGCTACAAAAATGGCTGAAACCCTGAATATCCCACAAGAAATGGTGGATGGCAGAAGAATTACAAATGCTGAAACACTTAAAATAGTAACAATGGTGTATGCAGGCTACATCAACAAAACCATTGTTGCCAAATTGAATGCCTTCAACAATAGGGCTGTTGGAATTACGGGAGCAGATGCAGAAACAATCATCGCACATAAAAGAATACACCCTCAACTTGATTTTGGCTTTGTAGGTGATATTGATGCTGTAAATCCTGAATTCATTTTGAGCATGCTGAATCAACAATTAACCATTGTTGTAGCACCAATTACCCAAGACAAAAAAGGACAACTATTGAATACCAATGCAGATACCGTTGCTCAAGAAATTGCTAAAGCAATGAGTGCAACTTTTGACACAACACTGATCTATTCATTTGAGAAAAAAGGGGTGCTGCTTGATGTGGAAGATGACAACTCTGTTATTCCACTTATCACAAATGAATCATTTCAACAATTGAAAAAAGAAGAAAAAATTTTTGCAGGGATGCTACCAAAGCTTGAAAATGCTCTTCAAGCGATAGAAGCGGGTGTAAAAAGAGTTGTCATCGGAGATGCGGCTGAATTGCAATCGCTCGTAAATGGAACAACGGGAACAAGTATATCATCATAAACATATATGCTTCAAATAAAAACATATACAGAACAGGTATTATCACTTTTGAAAAAAATGATATCAACTCCGTCATTCAGCAGGGAGGAAAAAGAAGTGGCAGACCTTATCGAACGATTCCTTCAACAACAAGGCATTGAAACCTACCGCTTGCTTAACAATGTATTTGCCAAAAACAAATACTTTAATAAAAACAAAGAAACAATTTTACTGAATTCGCACCACGATACAGTTAAACCGGCCATTGGATACACATCAGATCCATTTACTCCAATAGAGCATGATGGCAAGATCACTGGTTTGGGAAGCAACGATGCAGGAGCTGCATTGGTTTCGATGATAGCATGCTTTATACATTTCCATTCGAGAGAAGATATCCCTTTCAATTTGGTAATGGCTGCAACTGCTGAAGAAGAAATATCAGGAAAAAACGGCATCGAATTGCTTTTAAATGATAAATTATTTCTTAATGCATTGGAAGGCTCTACAATAACAGGCGCGCTTGTTGGCGAACCAACAAATATGCAAATGGCGGTAGCAGAAAAAGGACTACTGGTGTTAGATGCTATCGCAACAGGAAAATCGGGGCATGCAGCCAGGGAAGAGGGTATCAATGCAATTAATATTGCAATAGATGATATTGCAAAAATACAATCTCTTGTCTTCAACAAAATTTCACCACTTACCGGAAAAACAAAAGCAACTGTAACTGTATTAGAAACACCCAACAAAGCACATAACGTGATACCGGCTGAATGTAAGTTCGTAATCGATTTCAGGATAAATGAACTATATACTTTTGAAGAAATAGTGGGATTAATAGCTGGATTGGTGAAAAGCGAAATCACTTCGCGTAGCTTCAGAATGAAATCAACGATGATTCCGCTGGAACACCCCATTGTTAAAGCAGGAACATTGCTTGGTATTTCTCATTATGGATCACCAACCACATCAGACAAGGCCTTGATGCCTTTCCCAGCATTAAAAATTGGCCCGGGTGATTCTGCCAGAAGTCACACAGCCAACGAGTTTATTTATGTTGAGGAAATTGAAAATGGGATCGACGTGTACATTAAAATTCTTGAACAAACAGCACAGTTGTTTTAATTCATCATCAGCGTAAATAATGTTTTATGAAACTATGGAGCAAGGAAAAAACATCAACAGCAGAACAAATTGAACAATTTACGGTTGGTCAGGACCGCAATTTTGATTTGGCGATGGCAAAATTTGACGTCCAGGGTTCCATAGCACATGTTACCATGCTTGGTGAAAATGGACTGATGAAAAAAGAAGATGCAGATATCGCTATAAATGCACTAAACGATATTCAAAAAGAAATTGAGACGGGCAGTTTTTCCATTGAAGAAAATGCTGAAGATATCCATTCACAGATAGAGTGGATGCTCACCAACCGTATTGGAGTAATAGGCAAAATGATCCATAGTGGAAGAAGCAGAAACGACCAGGTTGCTGTTGACATAAAACTTTTTTTACGCAATTCAATCTATGATATAAAAGAAGATCTACTTGGATTATTTAATCTTCTGATTCAACAAAGCGAAGCAAATAAAAACAAGTTGATCCCAGGATATACCCACTTGCAGATAGCCATGCCATCTTCCATTGGTCTATGGCTTGGTGCATATGCAGAAAGCCTCGTTGATGACATGGAATTTTTGTCTGCAGCATGGAATGTTACCAATAAGAATCCACTGGGCAGTGGCGCAGGCTATGGGTCATCGTTCAACTTGAACAGAAAAAGGACCACCGAATTGTTGAAATTCAAAACCCTCAACTTTAATGCTGTGTATGCCCAAATGAGCAGGGGAAAGACGGAAAAATTAGTATCCGCCGCCATTGCATCATGCGCAGCAACACTTTCCAAATTAGCGATGGACTGTTGCCTCTACATGAACCAGAACTTTGGGTTCATTAGCTTTCCCGACGAATTGACCACAGGAAGTAGTATCATGCCACACAAAAAAAATCCTGACGT
>CANJEF010000169.1 GCA_947472965.1 Sphingobacteriales bacterium | reverse complement strand
GCTGTTATTGGATATGGTGTGCAAGGTCCCGGTCAAGCTCTTAACCAAAAGGAAAATGGAGTAAATGTCATTGTAGGTCAACGTAAAAATTCAAAGTCATGGGATAAAGCAGTAAACGATGGGTTTGTACCCGGCGTTACGCTTTTTGAAATAGAAGAGGCACTAGAAAGAGGTACCATCATTTGCTATCTGCTGAGCGATGCAGCACAAATTGCCATGTGGCCAACCGTAAAAAAACACCTTACTCCGGGTAAAGCTTTGTATTTCTCACATGGCTTTGGAATTACATACAAAGAACAAACGGGCATTATTCCTCCTTCAGATGTTGATGTATTCCTTGTTGCACCAAAGGGGTCAGGCACTTCCTTGAGAAGGATGTTCCTTCAAGGCCGTGGATTGAATTCAAGCTACGCCATTTTCCAGGATGCTACCGGCAAGGCGTATGATCGTGTTGTTTCATTGGGCATTGCAATCGGAAGTGGCTATTTGTTTGAAACCAATTTCAAAAAAGAAGTATACAGCGATTTGACAGGAGAAAGAGGCACCTTGATGGGCGCTATACAAGGTATTTTTGCAGCACAATACCAAGTGCTTCGTGAGAGAGGTCACTCTCCTTCTGAGGCATTTAACGAAACAGTTGAAGAACTTACCCAATCTCTCATGCCACTGGTGGCTGAGAATGGAATGGATTGGATGTATGCAAACTGCTCAACAACTGCACAAAGGGGTGCATTGGATTGGTGGAAGAAATTTAGGGATGCAACAGCTCCTGTATTCAATGAACTATATGACAGTGTTGCAGCAGGAAAGGAAAGCCAAAGAAGCATTGATAGCAATTCACAAAGCGACTATAGAGAGAAATTGGATCTTGAACTGAAAGAACTAAGGGAAAGCGAGATGTGGCAAGCGGGAAAAACAGTTCGAAGCCTACGCCCGGAAAACCAGGGAAACTAAAGTCACCCACATAAAAAGAAGCAGAACCCATCTGCTTCTTTTTTTTATTTCAGCATTTTAATTTGAATGTGAGCTTAGCAAAGGAATTCACTTGAAATGACGTCTAAAAAATGGGCAACCTATAGTATATTTGTAAAAATTATTAAATAATATGAATCTCCACGAATACCAGGCGAAAGAACTTTTAAAAAGATATAATGTCCCAGTGCAAGAAGGTGTCGCCTGCAAAAGCGTAGATGAGGCTGTCGCTGCCTATGAGCAAATCAAGGAAAAAAGTGGAAGTAAATTCGCTGTAATTAAAGCACAAATACATGCTGGTGGACGCGGAAAAGGGGAAGTGAAGGAAACAGGAATAAATGGAGTTAAAGTTGGCAAGAGCAGTGAAGACATCAAAGAATTTGCCACAAAAATACTGGGAGGAACCCTCGTTACCATCCAAACAGGTCCATCAGGGAAACTCGTAAACAAAGTACTTGTTGCACAAGACATGTATTATGATGGCCCGTCAGAAAGACTGGAATTTTATTTGTCCATTTTACTTGATCGCAGCAGCGGACAAAACGTAATCATTTACAGCACAGAAGGTGGAATGAACATTGAAGATGTTGCACACAACACGCCGGATAAAATACACAGGGAACTAGTTCACCCTTCAGGGGGCCTACTGCCTTTTCAAGCTAGAAAAATTGCTTTCAACCTTGGTTTGAGTGGAGATGCATTCAAGAATATGGTAAAATTTGTAACCAACCTTTACAACGCTTTTGTTGGATTGGATTGCTCAATGGTTGAGATCAACCCGCTTTTTAAAGCTTCCGACGACAAGATTATTGCAGTGGATTGCAAGATGAACCTTGATGATAACGCGCTTACACGCCATCCTGATGTTGCTGCCATGAGAGATATTTCAGAGGAAGATCCAACAGAAGTTGAAGCTGGAGAATTCAATTTGAATTTTGTTAAGCTTGATGGAAACGTGGGATGTATGGTAAACGGAGCGGGATTGGCCATGGCAACCATGGATATGATCAAACTAAGCGGAGGTGAGCCTGCTAACTTTCTTGACGTGGGAGGTACCGCAAATGCCCAAACCGTAGAAGCAGGATTTAAAATCATCATGAAAGACCCCAATGTTAAAGCCATCCTTATTAATATTTTTGGAGGTATCGTACGTTGCGACCGTGTTGCCTCTGGAGTAATAGATGCATACAAAAACCTTGGAAACATAGACATCCCTATAATCGTGAGATTACAGGGAACGAATGCAACAGAAGCAAAAAAGCTAATTGATGAAAGCGGACTTAAAGTGCAAAGCGCTATCCTGCTAAGTGAAGCAGCCGATCTTGTGAAAAAGGCTGTTGCATAATCTTGGTAATTAAATAAAATTGATGACAAAATTAGCTTCGATCGCATTGATCGTATTGTTATTCCCTTTGGCCCTTTTGTCCCAAAGAAAAAATGAGGGTTTCAAATACCACATAAAAAAAACAACTTCTCCTATCGAAATCGATGGTGTGATTGATCAATCATGGTCTGAAACTGAAACAGCAACTGACTTTCACATGGTATTGCCCATGGATACCAGCAAGGCTACTGTGAAAACAGTGGTAAAAATGTCTTACGACAACGAAAACCTTTACATCATTGCCATCTGCTTCAAGGATGACGGACAATCATACATGGTTGAATCATTGAAAAGGGACTTCAGCTTCGGGAAGAACGATAATTTCTTGTTGTTCATGGATCCTTTTGATGATCAAACGAATGGCTTCAGTTTCGGATCCAATGCTGCTGGCGCCCAATGGGATGGAATCATGTACAACGGAGGAAGCGTTGATTTGAATTGGGATAATAAATGGTCATCGAACGTCAAAAATTATCCTGATAAATGGGTTTGGGAAGCAGCTATTCCATTTAAAACAATACGGTATAAAAAAGGCATTAAAAATTGGGGAATAAATTTCAGTAGACTCGATATCACAAAGGCGGAAAAATCTAGCTGGACCCCAGTACCACGGCAATTTCCAACGGCTTCATTGGCCTACACTGGTCAGCTGATATGGGATCAACCTCCTCCTGAAATTGGCTCTAATGTTTCGGTAATACCCTATATGCTTGGAGGTGCCTCGAAGAACTACGAACAAAACAAACCAAGTTCTTATAAAAAACAAATCGGACTTGATGCAAAGGTTGCAGTAACATCTGCGTTGAACCTTGACCTAACAATCAATCCAGACTTCTCGCAAGTGGAAGTTGATAGGCAGGTTACTAATCTTGATAGGTTCGAACTATTTTTCCCGGAAAGAAGACAATTCTTCCTGGAAAATGGGGACCAGTTTTCAAACTTTGGTTATGCTACCATCAGACCTTTCTTTTCAAGAAGAATTGGGCTGAATGCACCAATTCAATTTGGCGCCAGGCTTAGTGGCAAACTCAACAAAGATTGGAGGATGGGATTTATGAACATGCAAACTGAAAGAGTTGCAAGCACGTTTAGTCCCGCACAAAATTATACTGTGATGGCCTTACAACGAAAAGTTTTTGCAAGATCAAATGTTGGATTACTAATTGTAAACCGGGATCAGATATTGCAAAAGGATGAAAAAGCACCTATTTATAATTCAAATCCCTATAACAGAAATATTGGATTTGAATATAATCTTGCATCGGCCAATAACCTCTGGACCGGAAAGGCTGTAGTACTCAGGTCATTTTCAAAATCAAATACAAAAGAAGATTGGGTGCATGCTGCAAACCTACAATACAGCAGCAGAAAATGGACAATCAGCTGGCAGCAGGAATATGTAGGAAAGCAATACACAGCTGAAGTAGGCTATGTTCCCAGAAAAGATTATTTCAAGGCATCCCCCTCAATCAGCAGGTTATTTTTCAGCAGAAATAAAAAAATAACAAGCCATGCAATTAAACTCTTTTCATATAATTACTTCTCGAGCCGCTTGAAACCGACAGACAATACTTCTGTCATGATGTATACACTGACATTGAGAAACCAATCTACCTTCACACAATGGGTTTCGAATGATTATGTAAAATTGCTACAACCATTTGATCCTACAAATTTCAGTAAGGACACCTTGGCTACTGGCACTAAACATCAATGGTTTGCTACAGGTACAGAATTCATGTCAAAGCCACAAAAGCTTTTCACCTACCTGTTTTCAACACGGTACGGAGGATACTATGCAAATGGGAAGCGATTCTTCATAAGTTCCGATTTGGGATACCGGTTCCAACCCTATGTCAGTATCTCACTGAGCACCAGTTACAATCACATTTCACTTCCAAAGCCTTGGAATGAGACGAGCTTCTGGCTTATTGGACCTAGATTTGATGTGACATTTACGAATAAGTTATTCTTTACCACATTCATACAATACAACAATCAGCAGAAGAATATTAATCTCAATACCCGATTTCAATGGAGGTATAAACCTGCATCAGACATCTATCTGGTATATACAGACAACTATTATCCCGCCCCTTTCAACGTAAAGAACAGGG
>CANJEF010000168.1 GCA_947472965.1 Sphingobacteriales bacterium | reverse complement strand
CAAGATTTTTGAAATCTTGGGGATACCTGTTTATTACGCTGATGAAGCTGCAAAAGAACTAATGCAACAAAACGAAGAGCTTGTTTCAGAAATAAAAAAACATTTTTCTGCTGATGCTTATACAGACGGGAAACTGAATAGAAAGTTTCTGTCTGATCTAATTTTTATCAATCCAGAAAAAAGAGAACTGCTCAATAAATTAGTACATCCATTTGTAATTCAAGATGGGTTAGAATGGATGAAGCAACAACAATCACCTTATGCAATTAAGGAAGCAGCGTTGATTTTTGAAAGTGGTAGTCATGAATCCCTGGATCATATCATCGGTGTATTTGCTCCAACCGCCGTTCGAATACAAAGAACAATTAAAAGGGATCAGATCACAAAGGAAAATGTGTTGCACAGAATGGAATCCCAGATTGACGATAAAATAAAAATGAAACTCTGCGATGAAGTGATTTTAAATGATGAAGAACACATGCTAGTAATTCAAGTACTCTCAATTCATGACAAACTATGCAAAATGGCAATGGAGAATAATATACATGAATAACTTCCCTTCACTACCCGATCACCTGGTAGTTTGGATTTTTGGAATCATATTCCCATTTTTATCGGGACTGCAAAGTGAAAAGCTAAATGGGCAAATTATATTCAATCCCGAAACAAGAAAAAAACTATACCTCGGAAACAGCCTGATGCTTTCGCTTTCAGGTTGCTCGATTTTAGGAATCTGGTATTTTAAACAACGTCCTTTTGAATCGCTGGGATTTAAAATGCCAGAGCGCTTCACCCCAGTACTCATCATCACCATATGCATTTTTATAGCAGCTTACACGATTGATCTTTTGTATTCAAAAAAACAGCTTGTAAATAAACCAAAGGAAGAAAATAGTGAATGGTTTGAGAAATCCTCCTTTCTACCTGAGCAAAAAAACGAGTTGAAATATTATCTCATCTTGTGCCTCTGTGCAGGGATCTTTGAGGAAATCATCTACAGGGGCTTTATGGTAACTTATTTTCTTCCCATACAACACCAAGGTTTCCCTTTTGTAGCATTGATTGCCCCTGCAATCCTCTTCAGCTTAGCACACTATTACCAAGGCTGGCAGGCAGTCTTCAAAATCATGGCATTTTCAGCTCTCCTTGGATGGATCTTCATCCTGTCGAAAAGCATCTACCTCAACATGTTCATTCACTTTTCCGTTGACCTTCTTAGTGGATTGATGATCATGAAAAGCAAGTCAAAAAAAGCCTAATTCATCTCTTCACAACCAATAGGGGCTCCTGGAGGGGCGGCAATGTGCAATGTTGGCTTGGCCTTTTCAGGCGACTTAAACCGATCCAATAAAAGACTCAAATGAGCTAGCGTATTGGAATCCTGTTCGGTCTTCTTCAGCCCTTCAAAGTATGTTTTCAAATCAGCCAATACAACAGCAACTTTTATTTTTGCCGGAAATGAAAGTTGTTCATCAACACTGGATGACAGCAAATAGGTAAGAAGAATTTGTTCCGTTTGCATTTGAATACTTCTTTCGATGCCTTGCAAACGATTCGCTTTGAATGTGGCATTGACCAATGAATTTGCCATTTCCATAAATCCATATTCACCATTGTCTCCATGTTGTACCAATCGGTTTATCCTTTCAGCATTGAAAAGAAATGAAAGCGGCAAGTCGGCTGCTGCTTCAGCAGGAGCCAGTTGATCAAAGGCCAAGCCTGTTTTTTTCTTGAATAACTCACGATTAAACTCATATCCAGCAGGTCGCGGTGGAATCAACGATGCGATTGAATTTGGAAGTGACAAAAATGAAGGCTGCAAGCATTTGAGAATGGATTGCATGGCTTCTACTTGCCTCTCTTTTGACAATGTTTTTGTAACTTCTTGTCCATCACCCTTGATGGCATAGTTATAATGCATACCACCAATCAATTTGGTAACCGCTTCAACTTGATAGCGGTGATAAAAATATACTGGCACCAATACATCTTCAAGCATTGCCATTGGTACACCGTTCTTGATTGAATTGATTCCAAATGAATTCAAGGCTTTTTGCCTGACATTCATAACAGATTCCAACTCCTTAACGATGTCGTTTCCATTATCCCACAAATGCGCTTCCGGATGTAAACCTCCAGGAGCTCTGGCATCCCTGTCACTGATATACCGCAAGCCCCTTGCATAGGCATCAGACATTATTTTGTTTAATTCTGCTTCTTCGTTTTTGCTTTTGCTTAGGTCGGCATAACCCCACTTGATGGCAACTTTATCCCACTCACCAATTTTATTGTCGTAGGCATTTGATAGATCAACTTCACCTTTCTTGTTCAGTTGAATAACGGGATGAGGATAATCCATTACACTTGATCGATCAACCGTGCTAGCAGCATAATTATGCATCAACCCAAGTGTATGTCCAACCTCGTGGGCTGACAATTGTTCGAGCCTTTCAACTGACATCTTCAGCATGGGATCATCTTTAGAAATATCTTTCGAAAAAGGCGACAATAATCCTTGTGCAATCATATAATCTTGTCGAACACGCAATGATCCCAAAGAAACCTGACCCTTGATAATTTCACCAGTTCTTGGATCAACGATGCTAGCACCATAACTCCATCCACGGGTGGAACGATGTACCCAATTGATCATATTGTATCTGATATCCATCGGATCACAGGTGTCTGGCAATACCTTCACAATAAAAGCATTTTTATATCCGGCTGCTTCAAATGCCTGATTCCACCAGGATGCTCCCTTTAAAAGTGCGGAACGGATTGGCTCAGGCGTACCATTATCAAGATAATAAACGATTGGCTTTACAGGTTCACTCATCGATGCAGCAGGATCTTTCTTTTGCAAGCGATGCCGGTTGATTACAAACTTTTCGATGGGTTCCGACACAGGTGTGCTATAATCAAAATAAGAAGTGTTGTTGAAACTAGATCTTGCATCAAATTTTCTTGCCTTGTAATTTTCATCAGGAAGTTGAACAAAAGAGTGATGCATTCGAAGGGTAATGGCTTCGGGTGAAGGAGTAACAGATTGCACATAAGCACCAGCTATACCATCATTGCTCACCAGTGTGATGGTAGCCTCCAATTCAGTATTGTATGGGAAATTTCTACAGGAAGGAAAATAAAGTGCACACCTCGATTTATCAATTGCATAATTCCCTTGTTGCATTCGCTTGATCCTGTTAGCAGCACCCATTGCATCCCTCGTCAGGAATTCAGTGGCATCAACCAATACTGTTCCATTGGTTTCAGCCTCTGCAGTAAATCCCCACAACGCAGATTTTGCAAATGATTGTTCCACAGCCACCTGTTCACCTTTATCTCCAGCCACTGCCCTGTATTGGTAATTGGGCTCTACCATAAGAATTTTTTTACCCACTCTTGAAAAGACAACGACCCTTCCCCCTCCAATCAATCCCCTATCCAGTCCAATATCATTGGATCCCAGGCCTGCAGGCAACGACATTACATATAATAATTCCTGGTTAAAGCGAGAAAGCTCCATCCAGATTTTTCCATTCTGGTCATCGCGATAAAAAGCAAAATAACCATCCGACTTTACAAGGCCCTTTGTTTTTTCTTCAATGGAGGGAAGATTTTGAGAGAATGAAAAACAGGGAGCCAATAAGAGTATCAGTAGAATCTTTTTCATTGATAAATTGATTAGGGTAAAATTTATTTTATTCCGGGTTGTTTGAGGTTTTTAATACCGGCATCTTTTTTTGAATCATCAACCATTTTCTTTACATCGGCAAGCAGCTGCTTTGCATCATAAACAATACCATCCTTAATGGTATATTTAACGCCGCCTTTTCGAACCACTTCATTTTTTTCATTCAAATAAACCGCTCCTGTTCCATACAAATATTGAAGATTTTCAAGTGGGTTAGCATCAATAACAACCATGTCGGCCAACTTGCCCACTTCAATTGAACCCAATTCTTTTTCTAGTCCCAACGCCTGAGCGCCATAGAGTGTGGCAGACCTGATCACTTCAAGCGGATGAAATCCTGCTTCGCGCAAAAGCTCGAGCTCCCTTACATATCCAAAGCCATATGTTTGGTAAATAAAGCCATTATCAGATCCTGTAGTAACCCTTCCCCCTTTGTTTTTATATTCATTGATGAAACTCATCCATATTTGATAATTCTCTTTCCATGCCACTTCTTGCTCAGTTCCCCAGTTAAACCAGTATGATCCGTGAGAAACCCTGTTGGGCTCATAATACTTCCATAGGGAAGGCAATGTATAGTCTTCATGCCATTCGGCCCTTCTTGCACGTTGAAGATCCCTGTTTGCATCATAAATATTAAAAGTAGGATCCAGGGTAAAATCAAGATCAAGGAGTTTTTTCATCACTGTATTCCATTTTTCAGAACCTTGTTTTGCAGCTTGCTTCCACAACTTACCGGCCTCCTCAAATCGATGCTGTTCATTGGAATAATTGTAAGAAAGCGGAT
>CANJEF010000167.1 GCA_947472965.1 Sphingobacteriales bacterium | reverse complement strand
TTGTAATTAATAGTTTCGAAGTTAAATCAAAACTTAACGATGGCAAGACATAATGATACCGGAAAATTAGGGGAAACACTTGCCCAAGCTTGGCTTATTGAAAAAGGCTTTCAAATGACTTGTAAAAATTGGAGATGTGGACATTGGGAAATTGACATCATTGCTACCAAACAAAACAAACTTCACTTTTTTGAGGTTAAAACAAGAAGGAGTTCAACGTTTGGATTTCCGGAAGACCAGGTTGACAGAAATAAACTACGTTTTTTTATATCGGCAGGAACAGAATATATCAGGCAATTCCCAGATTTTAAATGGATCTGCTTTAACATCCTTTCAATTACCATTCATGATGCAAGGGACCCTGAATTTTTTCTAATTGAAGATGTATATACCTGAAAAAATCAGATAAACATCATTTCAGTAATTGCTGCAGCGTACTCTGCAAATCCTGTCCACGAAGATTTTTGCCGACAATGATTCCATTTGGATCTATGAGGTAGTTTTGAGGAATGCTTTGAACTTTATATTTAACTGCAACCTCATTGCTCCAGAATTTCAAATCACTGACATGAGTCCAACTTAACTTATCATCTTGTATTGCCTTCACCCATGGATCTTTTGCACGATCCAGAGAAACACCCAATACAGTGAAATTTTTATCCTTGAATTTCTGATAGGCAAGAACAACATTTGGATTTTCCTGCCTGCATGGTCCACACCAACTAGCCCAAAAATCAATCAAAACGTATTTGCCCTTGAAACTCGAAAGTTGAATATCACTACCATTTACGTCCTTTTGAACAAAATCAATTGCAGGTGATCCAATTGATCCGAATTTGCTTTCCTGGATTGTACTGGTAGCTAAACGACCATAATAGCTATTTTTCGCAACTGCGGCTAACTTATTCAATCTTGCTTCATTAACCTGTGGATCTAGAATAAGCTGCATAGAAACAAGCAGTACAAACGGTGAAACTGAAGATGAGGGATGATTTGATATATATAATTCAGTCTGTTTGTTAATCTCTGAAAATGCATTTTCATATTCGGTCTTGATTTTACCCCCATCGTCCTTTGCCCGCTGATTCAATTGCTGTGCTGCGGCAGAAAGCTTGGCAAAAAGTGGATTGAAAATTGAATTGAATTCAACAAAGTCATTATGCGATGGTGATCCCGTAACAGTGGCAGCTTGAAGCTTGACAAAATCACCTTCTATCTTGACATTGGATGCATCTAGGAACAATAATAATTTTTGCTGGCCATTTTTGGGTTGAATAAAGTACATACCTGGCTCAGGAATGGTACCGGTCATGCTGAATTGTTGTCCGTTGGACTTGATAGTCAGCAGTGGTTCTGCATCTTGTTGATCGCTTTTAAGAACAAGTTCAGTCTTGTCCAACATCCCCTTCAAAGTTCCATTTATAGTGAAACTATTAGAACCTTGACCCAAAAGGAAGGTTGGCAACATCAAAAGCGCGAAGATTATTTTTTTCATTTATTGTGTCTTTTTTGGAGGATATCCTTAACTGATTGCAATTTATGACCTTTACTGTTAAGTAAAATTAAATAGTGGAACATCAGGTCGGCAGCCTCATTCAGAAACTTTTCATCATCATCGTCCTTTGACTCAATCACCAATTCAACAGCTTCTTCGCCAACCTTTTGCGCAACCTTATTGATACCCTTGTCCATCAAGGTTTTAACATAGGATGAGGCATCTGTTGACTTTTTTCTCAGTTCGATGATATCTTCAAGGTATTCCAGGAAATCATCCCCACGATTTGTTTCATCCCAACAGGTATCTGCTCCGGTATGACAAACTGGTCCAAGTGGTTGAACCTTGAACAAAAGAGCATCAGAATCACAATCAAGTAGTACGGATTTTAATTCTAGAAAATTCCCGCTTTCCTCCCCTTTTGTCCACAACCTGTTTTTAGACCTGCTGAAAAAAGTTATTCGTGTAGACGACATGGTATGATCAAAGGCTTCCTTATTCATATACCCAAGCATCAATACTTTATTGGTAGAAAAATCCTGAATGATTGCAGGCACCAACCCATCTTGAAATTTATTAAAATCAACAGCCAGGTTATTCATTGTACAAAGTTAATCAATCAATATGTTTGTCTAACCAAGATTTTATGTTCTGACAAATACCTTTTTAATTGGGGTATTTTGATTTCACCAAAGTGAAAAACACTTGCTGCCAACGCCGCATCAGCAAGCCCATCAAGGATTTCTGCAAAATGTTCAGGCTTGCCGCCCCCACCCGATGCAATAACAGGCACATGAACACTTTTTGTAACCAAGCCAGTGATACTCTTTGCGAATCCCTGCTTTGTTCCATCATGATCCATTGATGTAAGCAGCACCTCTCCGGCACCTCGCTCAACGGCTTCCTTTATCCAATCCAAACACTTTACGCCAGTTGATAACCTTCCTCCATTAAGATATACATACCAATTTCCATCATCTTCCATTTTGGTATCAACTGCCAGCACAATACACTGGCTACCAAATTCCTGCGAAAGCTCATTTATTATAAAAGGATTTTTAAAAGCCGCAGTATTAATGGAAATTTTATCAGCCCCATGGTCAAGCAGCATTCTTACATCTTCAATTGAGTTTACCCCACCTCCAACAGTAAAAGGAATATTTATTTTTTGCGCAATCCGGTCAACCAATTCAGCAAGTGTTTTTCTTTTCTCATTGGTTGCTGTAATATCAAGAAAAACCAATTCATCGATTCCTTGCTCAGCGTATATTGAAGCCAATTCAACAGGATCACCAGCATCTTTTAAATCGATGAAATTAGTTCCCTTCACAGTTCTACCGTCTTTTATATCAAGACAGGCAATGATTCTTTTTGTAAGCATCTAATCTTTTCTTGATTGTAAAATGAAGTCCGACAATTGAGCTAATGATATTCTGTTTTCATAAATGGCCTTACCAATGATTACGCCTGAACATCCCAAATCATCAAGTAGCCAGATATCATCCATATTGGAAACACCACCACTTGCGATCAGATTAAGTTCTGGAAGGCTTGTCATAATCACATTGTACAGTTCTGTTGAGGGCCCTTGTAATTTTCCATCCTTACTGATATCTGTACAAAAAACAGTGGAGACCCCTTTGGTAAAATAGTCCTTCAAATAGGGCAATAAATCCAATTCAAGTTTTTCAGTCCAAGCCCCCACCATTATTTTACCATCTTTTACATCAGCCCCCAAAAGAAAACGATCTGCGCCAAATTCATTCAACCAAGATGAAAACAGTATTGGGTTTTTAGCGGCAATGCTTCCAACAGTAACATAGCGAACGCCAAGATCTATGATGCGCTTTACGTCCTCTGTCGTTTTAACACCTCCCCCGAAATCAATGATCAGTTTCGTATTGGAAGCAATTCCCTCTAAGGTTTTCCAGTTTTGAATTTTCCCGGCCTTTGCACCATCCAAATCAACAAGATGAAGACGGGAAATCCCATGCTCCTCATACTGTTTGGCAATATCCAAGGGTGAGCCACTATACTCTGTTACAGTATCGTAATTGCCTTCAGTAAGTCTTACACATCGTGCATTGATAATATCAATTGCCGGTATGATTTGCATATTATTTATTGATGTTTAAAAAGTTCCTGATAATATGTTCTCCAGTTTCAGCACTTTTTTCGGGGTGAAATTGAACACCATAAAAGTTTTCTTTATGCAAGGCTGAACTGAAGGGAGAACAATAATCTGCTTTAGCAATGGTCTCATTCCCGATTTCAGCATAGAAGCTATGAACAAAATAACAATAACTACCCTCTTCAATTCCATAAAACAAATCAGACTTCAATTCAGTTATCTGATTCCAACCAATTTGGGGAATCTTTAGCAAGGGGTCGCTGGATTCAAAGCGCTTCACTTGCTGGCTGAAAACACCCAGGCATTGGGTTTTATTTTCTTCCGAATCCATGCACATCAGCTGCATCCCCAAACAAATACCCAAAAATGGTTGCTTAGCGCTTATGATCACTTCGTGAAGATTTCTTTCTTTAAGATATCGCATGGCAGAACTTGCTTCTCCAACACCTGGAAATATAATTCGGTCGGCGCTCAGTATCTCTTCAGCATCATCCGTAATAATTGGCTCAACACCCAACCGCTGCAATGCAAATTGGAGCGACCTGATGTTACCTGCATTATATTTTATCATCACTACTTTCATGTAAAATCAATTAAGTATTCCCTTAATGAATGCTGAAATTGATTTATCCAGATTGGACGAATCTGAAATCGTTTTTATAAACGCGGAACCAATAATTGCACCATTTGTGTATGGTAGAACGGACTCAAAAGATTTTTTATCACGAATACCAAAGCCAACCAGGATAGGATTTTTCAATTGATACGATTGAAGTCTTTTCAGATATGAACTCACATCATTAAATTCCTTGTCTTGCCCAGTTGTTGAAGATGAAGAAACAGCATATAAAAAAC